>CAIYFP010000266.1 GCA_903925515.1 uncultured Verrucomicrobiota bacterium | reverse complement strand
GTGGACGAAGACCCCGGCGCCGTCGTGGTTCGTGCCGCAGGGTCCGCTGCAATCGTGGGAGCAGTTGTCGGGGATCTTCCCGAACCCGCCGGAGGGGCAGCCGGGGCGGATACCGAACGGGGATGGGAGCCAAGCGGCCTACCTCTTGACGTTGCCGTTGGCGGGTTTTTCGCAGGTGTTGCCTGCGACGTTCGAGGCTGGCGTTTCGTACGAGTTGACGGTGGGCGTGCGAGGGGGTGGCAACATCGTGGACGGGACGCCCTTGATGGTTTCGTTGTTCTACCTCGACGCGACGTTCCAGCCGGTGCCGGTGGGGAGCGCGACGGTGGCTTACGGCGCGGCCATGGGAGGGGCGTGGCCAGCGTTGACGGACGTGATGGCAAGCACGGGGGTGGTTGGCGCGGGCAGCGCCGCCGTGGGGAGGAACGTGGGGGTGTCGATCCTGTCGGTGGGCGGCATGGGGGAAGGCTACTGGGACCTGGACAACGTGCGTGTGGCGGCAACGGTGGTGCCCGAGCCGGGGGTGGTGGCGCTGGCGGGGTTGGGCGGGGTGATGGTGGGAGTGGCGCTGAGGGGGCGGTCTCGGCGTTGATGTGCAGGAGGCGCGATGCTGGATGGGGCACGAACGGTGGGTGGGTCGATGGGCTGGGCATGGGCCATGGCGACGATGGCCTGCGGGGTCGGGCGCGGGGAGTCGATTCCGGTGCCGAACGGGTCGTTCGAGGAGCCGCCGGTGGCGTTCGTGGGTCTTGATCTGGGGCCATGGAAACGGACCGAGAAGCCGGGTTGGTACGACGAGGGCGGGGGCATGTATTGGAACCAGTTGGTGGGGGTGTTCCAGAACACGGCGCCGGGCAAGCCCGACCACATCGGCAACCTCGATGGGAGGCAGGCGGCATGGTTGTTTGCGTTGCCGGGGGTGGGGGTGTGGCAGGAGATCGGGCCTGAGGCGTCGGCGAGCCCGGTACGATACGAGTTGGGCCATGCGTACCAGCTTGTGGTGGACGTGCTGGGCAACGGCGGGGGCATGAAGGAGGGGGTGCCGTTGATCCTTGGGTTTTGCCATGGCAAGGCGGATGGGTCGCGGGGATGGGTGGCGACGCGAACGGTGGTGAGCTCGGCCCTGTTGTTTCCCACGCGGACTCACCTGACGACGTTCCGGGTGACGACGCCGGTGGTGCGGCCCGGGGATGCATGGGCTGGCAAGCCGGTCGCGATCATGGCGGAGTCGGCCGTGGGGTTCGAGGAGCAGGGGGGGTACTGGGACCTTGACCATTTCCGGGTGAACCATGTGCCGTCGCCGGAGCTTGCGATCCGGTTGTTGGGGACGGGCTTGAGGCTGGCATGGAGGACGGAGTCTGGGTGGAGGTATCATGCGTGGCGCTCGTCGGACCTGCGGGAATGGCGGCCGCTTGGGGGGGTAGTTGAGGGAGATGGGGCGGTGGCGGAGTTGCCGGTGGAGGGCGACGCGGATGGGGCGTGGTTTTACCGGCTGGAGGTCACGGCGGGTGAGTAGGGATTGCCGGGTGGAGACGGGCGGCATGCGGCGTGGGCAGGGCATGGGGTGGGGGTTCACGCTGGTCGAGTTGCTGGTGGTGGTGGCGGTGATCGCGGTGTTGGCGGGCCTGATGTTGCCGGGGTTGGGGCAGGCGCAACAGGCGGCGCGTCGTGCGTCGTGCCTGTCGAACCTTCGACAGGTGGGGATCGGGATTGCGGCGTATGCGGGGGAGCATGACGGGCGGGTGCCGTTCGGGCCGAAGGCCCCGCCGTTCACGAGCCCGGCGAGCTTTTATCCGTCGTCGGGCGCGCCCACGAGCCTGCTGTCCTTGCAGCGCGGGGAGCCGGTGGGGTTGGGGCTGATGTTGTCTGGGAGCCTTGGGGGGCAACCGAGGGCGTTGTTTTGCCCGGGCGCGGACCAGCGGTTGGATGCCGATGCGGAGTTGTCCAAGGTGGGGCGGTACCAAGCGCAGGGCAGCTACCACTACCGGCACGGGGGTGCAACGAACCTGTTTGATGATCCGTCCATGACGTGGCCCCCGGCGCCGCTGCGGCTGGAGTCCATGGGGCTGAACGGGCGGGGGCGGGCGGTGTCGGCGATGGTGCTGGACGTGCAGTATGAGTGTCCGCCGGACCTTGCGGCGTTCAACGTGGTGACGCGGACGCACCATCGGAGGCGTTCGAGCAACGTGCTGCACGCGGACGGGCATGTGGTGAACCGGGTGAATCGGGACGGGCGTTATGGGGTGGTGATCGCGGACTCGGCGGACGTGAGGGAATCTTTCGGGCGAATTCTCGGGGTGTTCGAGAACGCGGACGAGGAGCCGTGATGGGGCAGCCGCCTTCGATCGGCCATGGCGAATCCGGGTGCGAGGGCTGGAAGGAGGCTGGCCCCGTTTGGCGGAGGCTCGGCATGCCTTGCTTGCGCGGGTGGCCCGGGAGAGCCGCGACGGCATGGGATCAGCGGCGGTCCTGGGCCATGACCTTGTTGATCGTGCGTTGCAGCGCGAGCGTGTTGAGGAGGGCCTTGGGGACGAGGGACGAGGGCGTGACGTATTCCGGCAGCTTGGATCCGTCGGCGGAGCGTTCGGAGCAGTGGTCGTTGTCACCGGAGGGCCCGAGGCCGTCGAG
>CAIYFP010000265.1 GCA_903925515.1 uncultured Verrucomicrobiota bacterium | reverse complement strand
GCTGCGGGCGGAGCTGGAGGCCCTGCCGACGGAGGCGTTGCTGGACGAGCTGGCCCGGAAGGACTGGGAGACGTTTGACGAGATCGACGTGGCGAATCGCCGGAGGGTGGTGCGGGCCGTGGAAGTGATCCGGCTGACGGGCCAGCCGTTCTCGACGCAGAGGGCGCGGTGGCCGGAGCGGGCGGCGTCTCTGGCGGGGCGCAGCTTCGGGTTGGCGCGGGAACGGTCGGACCTTGCGCGGCGGATCGAGCTCCGTGTGGACGCGATGTTCGGGCAGGGCTTGGTGGAGGAGGTGCGCGGCTTGCTGGCGCGCGGCTTGCGAGGCAACCGGACGGCGATGCAGGCGATTGGATACCGGCAAGTCGTGGAGCATCTCGAAGGGACACGGGGCTACCTCGCGACGGTGGAGGAGGTGAAGGTGCGCACGAGGCAGTATGCGCGTCGGCAGGGGACGTGGTTCCGCAGGCAAACGGACCTCGAATGGCTCGAGGTGGCGTCCGGGGAGGGCGCGGGCGAGACGGCGGCGCGCATGATGGCGCGGATGGCTACCTGAGGTTCAGGATGTACACGCGGGCAAGCCCGGTCAGGACGATGACGAGGAGGACGAAGAGGCCGATGAAGCGGTTGCGGGCGACGCGCTTCTCGTAGCGGAGCGGGCGCAGGCCATGCACGGATCCCGAGGCGAGGTAGTGAGGGAGGCGAGGGTGTTCCGGGGACTTGCCGGTGAAGCGTGCGGACCAGCGTTGCCATGCAGCGGGAAGATCGAACTTGCGGGCACCCACGGGGCTGGCGAGCGGGTCATGGGCGGCATCGAGAACGGGCAGGGATGCGTGGAAGCGAGGGTCGGGAGGCGCCATGGGCGAGGGGCGAGGGACGGATTCCTGCCCCGGCCGGGAAAGGCTTGGGGTGGGGCTTGGCGAGGCGGGAGTGGAGGTCGGAGGGTTGGAAACGCTGGATCCTTTCCGGCTGGGTGCGACGGCGGAGGGCGCCTTGCCGAGGTCACGGATCTCTCGCTCGAGCCGCTTGATCTCGTCGTTCAGGGCACGCGACCTCGCGTCGATGGGGTCCTTGCGCTTGCGGAAGAGCGCCATGGGGTCAACGGCGGTTGAGGGAAAGCGCAAGGACCATGATGGCGACCAGGGAGGCGACGAGAAGGGGCCACGTGAGGGCGAGCCCGAGCCTGAGGAGCCTTGGGAGCGGAAGGTCGGCAAGGCTGGCGGCGGAGGACTGGGACGCGGGGACGGGGAAGGGTTTCTCGCCGTCGAGGACGGGCCAGAGGAGGCGGGCGGAATGGAGTTCCATGCGCGCGGAGTCAATGACGCCGAGGGCGCTGCTTAGGTTCTGGGTCCAGTCGGAGTCGGTCCATGCCTGCTCGTCCACGGCCTGAACTTGGTCAAGGTAGTGACGGATGCCGGCGAGCGACTTGCTCATTTGCTCCGCGGAGCGGCGTGCCTCGAACTCGGCATTCCCCAGGATGCTAACGGCGCGCGTGAGTTGGTCCTGCATCTCGGCGCGACCGGTTTGGAACTCGGCGCGGCGGCGGCGCATTTCCTCGAGCTCGGCCTTGGCCCGCTCGAGTTGTTCCTGCGCCTCGCGAAGCTTGGCGAGCTGCTGCTGGGTGGACGTCACCTGGGCGTCGAGGTCCTCGCGGGAGGGTGCGCGGGATGAAGCCGCCCCATGGAGGCCCTGGGGCCGGGCGTAGGACGTGCCCGGGGCGGGGGTGGAGGGGAACTCACGGTCCACAAACTCGGTCTCGTCAAAAGGCATACGCGCTGCGCTCAAGGGGGAGCGACCCGGCGGCGAGATTCAAGATTCAAGTTTGATCCTTGAACCGGGCGCGGCTCGGGACGGAGAAGGGAGGCATGGAATGTCCTGCGGAAGTGCAATGCCCGTATTGCGGGCAGTCGTTTGGGTTGATGATCGACACGTCGCAGCCCGAGCAGCGGATGACGACGGACTGCGAGGTGTGCTGCCGGCCGTTCGAGGTGGTGGCGGAGTGCGAGCCGGGCGAGGTGATCGCGTTGGACGTTCTGGGCGGCTAGTGTCGTGTCCCGCCCATGGCTGGTGTTTTGCCGCAAGGGGTTTTGGAGTCCAACGAGGCGCGGGCGACGAGCAGACCCGCAGGGGTCCGTGGGGGGCGAGCCCCGACGCCGGACGCGAAAAGGGCCTCGACGGCCGTCAACGGATGGAGGCGGGGGCCTCGTTGGTACGGCGGGTGCCGCGCCTGCCGAGGACAACGTCGAGGCGGGCGCGCTGGTCTGGGCGAAGCTCGGACTCGATGCGGCGGTTCAGGTCGCGCAGCTCGGACCGGACGCGTGGCATGACCGGTTCCCATTCGCGCTGGATGCGTCGCTCGGCGTCGGCAACGAGGGAGCGAACCCGGTCGCGCTGTTGGGGGTCCATGGGGATGTTGTCCTCGATGCGGCGGAGCACGTCGAGGCGTTGCAAGCCGGGCGGCCGAGGGCCTTGACGGTCCTTCCGGCGAGGCTCGGCGGTGGCCGGGGAGGGGTTCCCCGCCGCCGCGGTTGCGGCGGCCGGGCGAGGCGGCGCGCCCGACCGGGACGCGATGCGGGAGGAGATCAACCCGCCGGTGACGGCGCCCGCCACGAAGATGACGGACGCGAGCAAGGCGACCTTGGTTGCCGTGATCATGGGGTTGCCTCCTCGGAGAGGGAATCGTTGAGGAGGCTGGAAACGTCGGCCAAGAGGGCTGCCTCCCAAGGATCGGGCTCGGGAAGGGATTCGGCGATGGCTGGGCGGCCGGACGGAAGCCAGATGTGGAGGAGCATGGTCATGGCGGCGAGCGACGCGGCGGAGACGGCAGCCCAACGCAGGCCGAGGAGCCATTCGGCGAACGGATCCGGCGAGGGCAGGGCAAGGACAGCCCGCATGACACGCTGCTCGAAGCCGGGCGGGACGGCGTCGTCGGGCGGGACGTTGCGGGCGACCGTGATGAGGCGTTGTCGGAGGACCTCGGGGTTCATGGGATTCCTTGGGGCGTTGACGGCGGGAGTTGGGCGAAGGTTACGCGTCAGAGGTATCTCTCGACTCCCATGCGGGAGAGGACGCGGCGCATCTCGGCGCGCGCGCGGAAGGCGCGGACCTTGACCAAGGGGATGGACCAGCCGGTGAGTGCCGCGATCTCCTTGACCGTGCGGTCCTCAATCTCGAGGAGGGTGAGCACCAGCCGGGCGGATGGGGACAGCCGGGAGAGCGCCTTCGCCACGAGGGAGCGTGCGGCGTCGGAGTCATGGGAATCCGGCTGATGGGCGGCGGCGTTCCGGGCGATCCATTCGGACTCGTCGTCTGAAAGCTGCGAGATGGGTTGTTCGCGCTGGCGTCGGGCGGAGCGGAGATGGTCATAGCAAACGCGGGTGGCGACGCGGAGGAGCCAGTGCTCGAATGGGGCCTCGCCGCGCCATGAAGCGAGGTTTTGGTAGGTCTTGAGGAAGATGTCCTGCACGAGGTCGGCCGCCTCGGAGGGGTCGTTGATGCGCCGGCGTGCGAGGGCGAAGATGTTGGATTGATGGCGTTGCACGAGGGACTCGAACGCCGAGTGATCCCCCGCGAGGGTCGCCTGCACGAGGGTGGCGTCGGGGAGGTCCATGGCATGGCCGACGGGCTGGAATGGTGCCGGGAGGTGAAACGAACGAGCCACGGCCCTTGCGGGTCCGTGGCCATGGTTGGGCACCGGCCTGGCCCGGCGCGATCGGCCTCAGGCGGCAGGCTTGTCGGCCGAGTCCCGCTTGCCCTTGCTGCCCTTGCCGGGTCCGCCCGGGCCGCGGTTCTTGCGGCCGTTCTTGGCGCGCTCAGCCTGTTTTTCGAGTCGCTCTAGGGTGGACTTCTCGGCGTCGGTCAGGGTGCCGGCGTCCTTCTTGGCGCGAAGCTCCTTGAGTTGGGCGGAACGCTTCTCGGCCCCTTCCTTGCGGCGTTTGGCGCGTTCCTCGGGCGTGAGGTTCTCGTTGGAGGGCCTGTCGCCCTTGGCCTTTTCGGTCTGGGGCGTGGAGGAGCTGCCTTCGGCGGCCCGAGTTGCGGGTGCGCCGAGGAGGACAAGGCCCGCGACCAACGCGGGGACGAGGTGCTTCAATGATTTCATCGTGTTGACCTTTGAATTGGTTCGGGGGAGGAGACGGAGGCTGCGGGGGTGAGGTTACGCCAGGGTTGAAGGATGGCGGGCACGCGGGCGGCGGACGGTGGCGCGCGCGGCTAGCGGCCGCTGAATCGTCCAAGGATGGACTGGAAGGCATCGGGGCGCCGGACGACGACGTAGGCGACCATGAGGACCATCATGAGGATGACGGCAGCCGCGACGAGGAAGGCGAACTGGCGGACGCGGGCGATGGTGTTGGAGAAGTGCTCGGCATCCGCCTGCCGGTGGGCGTCCCAGAGTGCGAGGCGCTCGTCGAGGAGGCGTTGCGCGCGGGCCGGGTCCGAGAGTCGGAACGACCACCATGCAGCCCCGGGGTCCGCGAAGGATGCGGAGAGCGAGGCGATGGCAGCCGGCGCGGCGGGCTGGAAGGTCGTGCGCCAGAACGGGGCGTCCTCGAGGGTCCAGATGCAGGCGACGCCATGGTTGCGCGCGACGATCTGGATGCGTTGCCAGAGGGCGGAGCGGAGGGCGTCGGGGTCGTCACATGGAAGCATGGCCTCGCTGTGGAGAAGGCCATGGTCGCCGTCCGTCTGGAGCCCGATGGCGGCGAGGAGGGAGGCGTCGTCGCCGGCGACGACAAGGAACTCGGTGACGAAACGCTCGAGTTGTTCCCACGGGAGCCCGGCCCGTTGCCAGAGGCCATGGAGGCCGGGGAGGTCGTCCACGGTGGCACGGCGTGCCCGGAGGTCAGAATCGTTGTGGGCGTCTTGCACGGCGAATGGGGCGCGGCGCGTTTCAGGGACGGATGGCCTGGAAGATGGTGCGGGCGATAAGGCGTGCGCCCGCGGCGTTGGGGTGGATCTTGTCGGGGAACATCTCGGGGTGGGCAGACAGCGCGTCGTTGAGGTCGATGACGGGGACCTTGCGGCGTTGGGATGTGTCCATCAGGACGGGGATGACGCCTTCGTCGAGGGTCTTGGCGTTGATGCCCCATTGGGTGGCAAAAACGGGGACAGGAAGGCAAACCCACACCTTGGTGCGGGGCTTTTTGCGAAGGCCGAGGAAATGGTCGAGGAGCGCATCGAAGTCCTTGGCTAAGGCATCCTGGCCCTTCCAGTTTTGCGGCTTGGTGTCGTTGGTGCCCAGCTTGAGGACGACGACGTCGGGGGAGAACGCCGTGGCGGCCTTGAACTCGTCGGTGCTCCAGTAGGGGAGGTCGCCCGAGCGGGAGAGAGTCGCGCCGCTGCGGCCGAAGTTGCGGACGTCAAAGCTGGTGCCGAGAAGCGAGCCCAGGACGGACGGATAATGGTTCTTGTCGCGGTCCTCGACGCCGGCGCCGAAGGTGATGGAATCGCCAACACAAGCGACCCGGACCTTGCGGCCGTCGTAGTCCTCTACATGGACATGGGGGGGCTCGAAGCGGGCGCAGGCACCCATGCCGAGGCACGGGGCCAGGACAAGGAATCGGCGACGAGTCAATCGGTTCATCGAGTCGATTGTCCCCGCCCTCGCCGTTCGAGCAAGGCTCGTGTCGTGTCTCATCCCTCGCGGCGCAACACCAGCCATGGGCGAGACACGACACTGGGACAAGCCTTGTGCTCTCGGCCCGAAGCGCCAGATCAGGCCGAGGGTCCAGGCTTCCCTGAAGGTGGAATCGGAGGCCAACACGCCAAACTCCCAGCCGACGTCAAGGTGGAGGTCCATGTTGGGGAGGAAGCGGGACCGAATGCCGCCGCCCAGCACGCTCGAGGTCCGTCCCGAGACGTTCGACCGGCCGAAGCGGATTCGGTCGAGGCTCTTGGGGCGGGAGGTTAGGGCGTCCGCCGAGCGAACTACCACGAAGGCGTTGGCGGAGGCGAACGGGATGAACCTCCTCGAAATCCCGCAGTCCATTTGTCCGGAGTCGGCCAGCCTGCCGTTCCATCGCTGAGGTTCTGCGGGCCGCGTCCACCGAACAACCCGGTGAAATGGACGCTGCCCCTGCCTTTCCTTGCCGAGACGAAGACGTTCGCCTCGCACTAGTGTCGTGTCTCACCAATCGCTGGTGTTGGGTTGGTCCAAGAATGCCCCGGGGCAAGGCGTGAGGACGGAGCCTACCCGCAGCGGTCTGTGACGGACGAACCACGAAGCCCCGGGGCAATCTTGGAGCAACCCGAAGGGCCGCGGCTCTTTTCGCGTCCCACGTCGTGGCTCGCTCCTCACAGACCTCTGCGGGTCTG
>CAIYFP010000264.1 GCA_903925515.1 uncultured Verrucomicrobiota bacterium | reverse complement strand
TGATTTTGGGAAACCCCAGCGAAACCAGTGAAACAGCCTCTACAACTGCGGAACTTGGGTTAGGCCTTCTCAAGGCGCTCGGGTTCACGGCCGTCTGGGCACCAGCAAGACGTCGGCGGCCAGCGGGAATAGCAAGGCGATCAGGCCGATGCCAATCCCGGCGAAGAATGGGGGCATCGCGAGCAGGGGAACCATCGCGACGCGCGACGGGGCCAGCGTGATGCGGCCGGGCCGGCTCAGGAAGGACGAATCTCCATGCCCCGTCGCTTCGAGGCGAGCGCCTCGCGCAGGCGTGCCAACGTCATCGTGTTGACGACGTCGTCCCGTCGGAGCCCTCCCTTGCGGGCGATCCCGGCGCCGAGCCGCAGGAAGTCGAAGTGTTCCAGCCTGTGGGCGTCGCAGTTGATGACGCAACGAACCCCGAGGGCGCGTGCGCGTGCCCACAGCCGCCAGTCAAGGTCGAGGCGGTAAGGGCTGGCGTTCAGCTCGATCCATGTACCGGTTTGGGCGCAGGCCTCGATCACGGCGCCGAGGTTGACCTTGTATGCGTCGCGTTCCAGCAGGAGCCGGCCCGTGGGATGCCCGATCATGTGCACCCATGGGTTGGAAGCGGCCGCAACGAGCCTTCGCGTGTTCTCGGATTCATCCCCCGAGGGCACGTGGAGGCTGGCCACCACCACGTCGAGCCTCGCAAGCAGGTCGTCGGGCAAGTCCAGCCCGTCCTTGAGCACGTCCACCTCCACGCCGGAAAGGAGGCGCAGGCTTTCCCCTTGGTCCGACAACCGCTGGTTGATGGCCTCGATTTCGGCGATCTGCCTTTGAAGCCGTGCCGGGTCGAGTCCATGGGCCTGGACCGATGCTCGCGAATGGTCCGTGATCGCCCAATAGGAGAGTCCGAGCCCGAGGGCGTGCGCGACGATGGCCTCCAGCGCGTCCCGGCCGTCGCTCCAGTTGGAATGGTTGTGGAGGGATCCGCGCAGGTCCGTCCATTCCACCAGCCTCGGCACGGCATGCTTCTCGGCGAGCGCGAACTCGCCATGATCCTCGCGAAGCTCGGGCGGGACGTCATGCAGTCCCAGCTCGCGGAAGATGTCTTCCTCGGTGCGGCATTCGACGCGCAGGGCCGGGTCGCGCGTTTCCTCCGTGGACCGGAACAACCCGTACTCGTTGAGGCGCAGTCCGCGCGCGATGGCGCGTTGGCGCATGACGATGTTGTGTTCCTTGCTGCCGGTGAAGTAGGCGAGCGCGGACGCGAACTCGTCGTCCGACACGACGCGAAGGTCGGCCTGGATGCCGCATTCGAGGATGATGGAGGCCTTCGTTTCCCCACGGGCCAGCACCGTCTGGATCCCGGGCAACGCGACGAAAAACCCGAGAACTTCCCCCGGGCGACGAGAGGACGCGACGAAGTCGATGTCGCCGATGACCTCCTTCCAGCGCCTGAGGGAGCCGGCGGCGGAGCATCGGGTGACGTCGGGATGCTCGCGCAGGGCCGCGAGGATGGGCTCGGCTGCGGCGAGGGCGTCCACGAGCCGGTGCTTGGAGGCGAACTGCCTCTTGAAGGCGATGGCCTCAAGGATCCTGGACTGGGACTTTTCGCCGAAGCCATCGAGGGCGGCGACACGTCCGGCGACGCACGCTGACTCAAGGCTCTCGATGGAATCGACGCCGAGTTCCTCGTGAAGCTTGCGGACCTTCTTGGGTCCCAGCCCCTGCACCTCGAGCATGGCGAGCAATCCGGCGGGGAGGGATGCCCTGAGTTCCTCGAGGTAGGGCAGCCTGCCCGTGCGCACGAGGGTCTGGATCTTGTCTTGGAGTGCCTCGCCGATTCCCTTGATCCCGCCAAGGCGTCCCTCCTCAACCAGTTTGCCCAAGGGTTCCGCGAGCCCTTCCAGCGTGCGTGCGGCGTTGTGGTAGGCACGTGTCTTGAAGGGGTTTTCGCCCTTCAGTTCGAGCAGCGTCCCGATTTCGGCCAGCGCGGCCGCGACGGCATCCTTGTCCATGGCCGTCAGGTTGTCCCGGTTCTGGCCGGCCGGGAACCGTCAAATGGCTCCACTGGCGCCGTGGCGTCCTCCTCACGGGCCCCTGCGGGTCTGCTCGTGGCCCGCGCCTCGTTGGCCTCGAAAACCCCTCGCGGCGAAACACCAGCGATGGGTGAGATACGAAACGAGGAGCCAGGGGTGGGAATGTCGGCAGACTGAGGAAAGGAATGCCCTGCGAGGCGGGCAAGCGATTTGCCGTGCTTCCCCCGCCTCACCGCATGGCTGGCATCAGGATGGACCCGTGACCTTTCCAACCGACCCCTGCCTTCCGGACTGGAGGTTCCGGAGGTCGGATCCACGGGCGGCAGGGTGTTGGCGTGGCATGGACGGGCCGAAATCCCCGTGTCAGGAGGGCGGAAGCTTTCGATCCCCCCGCGGATGGGTCGCGGCAGGCTGCGTGCCAACGCGCCATCGTGGCGGA
>CAIYFP010000263.1 GCA_903925515.1 uncultured Verrucomicrobiota bacterium | reverse complement strand
GGGATGCGGGGTTTGATTTCACGTTGGTTTCCGGTGGTGTCGTCGCTGCGCTCCTCAACCACCGGCTACATGCTGGTAAGCCTACGGCTTCACGGCGTAGGCCCGTCTGGACCCTTGCCGAAATCGAAGGTTCTCCAGCGTGTAGCAGGTGGTGTAGCCCAGCGCCCCCACCGGTCCTGGTGAGCCTCCGGCTTCGGGGACGTTTGGCAAATGAGGGGCGGCGTCCGGGGGGGGGAGAAATGGAGTCACCCCCGAGAGATGGACGGAACGCGTGGGATGCCGCCTGTTCAACCGGCGGCTCAGTACGGATTTAATCTTGTGGCGTTGTTTGCGGATAAAGCGCACAAACAGCTTCGAGAATTGATGCTCTTGGGCATTCTGGATGGGTGCTGATTGAGTTCAAGGTTGCCAATTTCCGGTCCATCCGCGAGGAGCAGACGTTCAGCCTGGTTGCGGGCAACGTGGACAAGGATCTCTCGGAGCCCGTGATCGACCGCGATTTGCCGGGGCTGTCCGGGGTGCGGTTTCTGAAGGGCGCGGCCATCTATGGTGCCAATGCGTCGGGCAAGTCGAATGTGATCGAGGCAATCCGGTACCTTGCCGAATTTGTGCTGCGGTCGGCGACGAGCATCCAGCCGGGGGATCCCACGGGAGCGCAGCCCTTCAAGCTCGACCGTGATTCGGCGCGAAAGCCGTCTGAATTTGAGATCACGTTCGTGGCGGAGGGTGACCGGTATGTGTTTGGTTTCTCGGTGACCCCGGACCGTGTCGTGGAGGAGTACCTCGTCGCCTATCCCAAGGGGGTGCCGCAGCGTTGGTATCATCGGACATACAACGCCGCCCGGGGCTCCTACGAATGGTCGAAGCCCTCCACGTCGTTCAAGCAGGACAAGAGCTTGCAGGGCAAGACCCGGGAGAATTCGCTGTTCCTGTCGGTGGGACCCCAGTTCAACCATGCGCAACTGACTCAGGTGTATGGCTGGTTCAAGAGGAGTCTGCGCTTCATTCATCTGAGTGCCGATTGGATGCTGCATCCCTTGTTCACGGCGGAGATGGTGGCCAAGCCCACGCATCGCGACCGGGTGCTGGGACTGCTCCGAAGCGCGGACGTGGGTGTTGCCGATGCCCAGGTCAGGGAGGTCGAGGTAAGCTTGGACGAGTTCGTCCAGAATACTCCGCCAGCCCTCTTGGCCCGCGTGAGGAAGGAGGGCTTGACGCATTCGCCGCCGAAGCGGGTGGAAATCAAGCTGACGCACAAGGCGGATGGCATCGAGCCGGTCGCCTTGGACTTTGAGACGGAGGAGTCGGCTGGCACGCGACGATTCTTTTCCTTGATCGGTCCATGGACGGACATACTGGACCACGGCTATGCGGTGTTCGTGGACGAGATTGAGACGAGCCTCCATCCCATCCTGATCAAGGAGCTGCTGAAGCTGGTCCTGTGCAACAAGACGAATCCGAATGGGGCGCAAGTGGTATTCACGACACATTCTCCGGTCCTGCTGGATGGATCCCTGATGCGGCGTGACCAGATTTGGTTCACCGAGAAGTCACCGGCCGGGGCGACTCAGCTTTATCCGCTTACCGATTATCAGCTCAGGAAGGACGAAGCTCTTGCCAAGGGCTACCTCGCGGGTCGGTACGGCGCGATTCCATTCTTGCCGGAGGGCCTGAAGCCATGATCCGCCAGCGTTCGTTTGCGAGGGGCCCGGGTGCCTACCGACGTTCCAAACGAGGCGTACGACATCCGGGGAAGGCGATCCTCATCGTAACCGAGGGGATAAGGACCGAGCCAAACTACCTCAAGGCCCTGCGCGACCGGCTTCAACTGAGCGCGGCTGAGGTGGAGGTGTGTCATCCCAACGGCACCGACCCTTTGACGCTCACGAACAGCGCCATCCAGTTGAGCAAGGCTCGCGCGAAGGAAGCCAAGAATGGATTCGCCATCGCCTACGACGAGGTGTGGGTCGTGTTGGATCTGGAGGAGCCGCATGCCGAGCGTCGCAAGCTGGCGCTGAAGGCCATGGGGATGAAGGAAGCGGCAGGGATTCGCTTCGCCATTTCGGACCCGGCGTTTGAGTTTTGGCTGCTCCCGCATGAGGAGTACACGACCAGGCCGTTCCCGGATTGCAACGGGGTCATCCGGCGGCTGCGGGTGGATTGGCCGAGTTACTCCAAGGGCGAGGCACCGTCCGTTGAACTCCTTGGAAAGATGCCGGATGCCGTCCGTCGCGCGCGCCAGTGTCGTGAGCATCATCAAGCCTGTGACGGCGACGGGAATCCTTCGACCGACGTTGACCTTCTTGTCACGAGCATGAATGCGGCGACGCGCCCGCATCTCCAGTTCCATCTGGACTGAGCCGAAACGATTCAGTCGGGTCGGTCGTGCTTGTTGGATCTTCTTTCACAAGAGCTTCGTCCTTCGCTCGTTACGGGCATGGTAGTGGCCCGAGCCTCGTTCACTCCTCGGCTTGCGGAAGCATCGGCTTCGCCATGACTTCCCTCCCAATCGCATCGATCCGGGAGAGCGGGTCGATCAGGGCGTTCCCATGAAGTCGCGGGCCTCGCGGTAGTTGGGAGACAGCCTCAGAACCTCGGCGTAGCGGGCGCGGGCCTGGTTGGTATCGCCTTGCTTGCGCGCGATGCGCGCGAGGTGGAGGTGTGACAGGGCGGAGTTGGTGGAGAGGGCGAGGGCGCTTTCGAGCCGGGCGACGGCGTCGGTGTCACGACCCTCGCCCGCGAGGGCGACGCCCCATTGGACATGGGCGTCGAGAAGGTCGGGTCGCAGGCGGGTTGCGAGGGCGAAGGCGGCGTCGGCTTCCCTGAAGCGTTTTTGCCGGGCCAAGGCTTGGCCGAGGGCCACCTGCAACTCGGCCGTGCCGGGCCGCATGCGGTCGGCCTCGCGAAGCCATGCCTCGGCCTCGGCGGCGGTGTCGTCGCGGGTGGCGAGCATGCGTCCCATCTGGATGCGGGCGCCGAAGTGATGCGGGACGAGTTCGATGACCTTGCGCCACGCGTTGGTGGCGCCGGCGACGTCGCCGAAGGACTCGTGCAGGCGACCGAACTGGTCGTGCAGGACCCAGTCGTCCGGGGCCTCGGCGATGCGCTTGCGGAATGCGTCGGCCTGGGGATTGAAGGCAGTGGGCATGATTCCCTTGCCCAAGGACGCCAGCTCGCGTTGCAGTCGGGCGTCGCGTTCGGCTGCGTTGGCTTGGGTGGAGAACGGCGGCCGACGGCACCGTGCGCGGACGCCCTCTGCGATGCGGTGGTCGCCCCAGCTCGTGAGGACGAGGCGTCGCGAGACCTCGTCGAGCTGGATCCACTCCTGCTGGGCCCCCTCGCGCAAGGCCTGCGGCAGGGCCTCCATGAGGGCGGTGCCCGTGAGCAAGGCAAGAAGGTAGCTGCCCGGGAGACGAAAATGGACGTGTTCCCAGAACAATTCGTCGCCGGGGATGCCGCCGGGCGCGTTCTGTCCGAAGGTGCGCTCCGCGTCCACCAGCCAGATTCCCTCCGCCTCGCGTCCGGCCGCAACCCGGCGGATGACGGAGTTCAGGTCGGCGTCGGCCCTGAAGCGAAGGGTGTCGAGGTCGCGTGCACGCGCGAAGCCGGGGATGGCGTTGGTGTCGCCGACGGCGAGTGCAAGGCGCGACCGGCGGTACATGAGCTCGGCATGGTCGCCATCCATGGAAAGGGCGCGGTCGTAGGCGGCGCGGGCGGCGCGGCCGTTGGTCATGAACTCGGCGGCCTTGCCTTCCGCGAAGGCGGCGGACCATGCGGCCATGATGTCTGGCTTGAGCGCGGGATCGTTGGACGAGCCGAAGGGTGCGCTGTCGCGGAGGTTGACGGCGACGGTGGAGACGATGACCCGTGCGCCGGCGGCCCTGCCTGCCCGGATGATGGCGCGGAGGTTTTCCTCGAAGGCATTGCGGACGGCGGGGAGGCGAGGGTCGGTGGCGAGCACCTGGCGTTCGAGGAACATTTCGAGTCCCCCCCATGCGCGCCGGGACTGGGCTCCGGAGGCGAGGCCCGAGGCGAGGGCTGCCATGGCTTGGCCGACGCGAGTCCTGCGGAGAGCCATGCCAACACGGACAAGGGGGCCTGGGGGAGCATCGCTTCCAAATATGGTCCCGGGGCCGAAGGGGCCGGTGACCTCGTTGTTCCCCATGTACACGACCCATGCGTCGGCCTGCAGGTTGGCGAGGTCTGGGGCCATGTCGCGGATGACATGGGAGTTGATGGCGGTGACTGCGGCATTGACGACCTCGACATGGCGGCCTGGGAACCGGGCCCTGAGCAATGTTTCCAGGGTTCGGGGGAATCCGACGGCGGGCTCGGGGTCGCCCATGGCCGCGGATTCGCCGAGGACGACCACCCGGATGGAGCGTGGTGGGCGTTGGACGGGAACGGCGAGCGGCTGGGGCGTGCGTCCCATCTCTGGGGGCATGAACCGCCATGTGAAGCGGGGGTTCTCGGTCCACATGTTCGTGCCGCGTGCCTTGCTGTGGAGGAGGAACCCGGTGGGGTCGCCGATGCCGGCGAGCCTCAGGGCTGCCTCCATGCCACCCAGCACGAGCACGGAGCCCAGCGTTGCTGCAAGGAGCCGGAAGACGGCTCGCCGGGCCGGGGATGCCGCCGGGGATGCCGTGCCATCACTGGATGCCATGGGAGGAATTGAACACGGCCCGGTGCCCGGTGGCGAGCCATCGGGTGAGCCAAGCTCGGGCGGGCGGAGTGGGGCGATGGAATGGGTTGCGGCACCTCGATCAAAAACTTTGAACAGGATTTGATTTGAACGTTCCGAGAACTGGGAGCAATGCTGCCAAAGTAATTCCATCACGAAAAGTCATGAAGACATTGATTGCATTCGGGTTTGTCGTCGCCATCGCGGGTTCCAGCCTTGCTGGTGATTGCGGCACTTGCTGCGCCTCCAAGAAGCAGGAGTGCAAGGACAAGACCGCCGCGTTTTGCCCCGTCTCGCGCGCGAAGCAGCAAGCAAAGGCCTCGGCAGGCTCCATCAAGGAGCACGCCAAGGCGTCGAAGGCTGCGCTCAAGATCGGGACGTACTAGTCGCCCGGGGAGGCTGGCCTTCACGGCTGTCCTCCTGCGGCGCATTGCCCCCCGCCAGTTCGTCATGGCCCGCCCCTAGCAAGGGCGGGCCATTTGTTTTTGTGCCTCGGGATGTTCACGGCGGGGGAGGGCCTCGATGTTTGAGTTGGGTGCGTCCAACGAGGAGTTGGGCTACGATTCGCGCGTGACGGGCATGCGAGCATTGGAGGAGGCGGGGCTTGGGGACGTGGCGTCGAAGGTGATGGAGGGGCGGCGGTTGCACGAGGCCGAGGCGCTGCGCCTCTTCCGATGTCCGGACCTGAACGCGGTGGGCTGGTTGGCCGACCACGTCAACCGGCGCAGGAACGAGCTTCGGGCGACGTATATCCTCAACCGTTACATCAATTACTCGAACTACTGCATCCTGAGCTGTGAGTTCTGCGCGTTCTCGCGAAAGAAGCGGGACGCGGACGGCTTCGAGTTGACGATCGAGCAGATGGTGGGGAAGGCCCGTGAGGCGCTTGCGCAGGGCATCACCGAGCTTCACATCGTCGGGGGGCTGCACCCGTCCCTGCCGTTCTCGTATTACACGGGTTTTCTGCGTGCGCTGCGGGAGTTGGACAGTCGGCTTCAACTGAAGTGCTTCACGGCGATCGAAATCCTGCATTTGTCGTGGCTGGCGAAGCTGCCGGTGGAGGAGACGTTGCTGGAATTGAAGGCGGCGGGGCTGGCTTCGCTCACCGGGGGTGGGGCGGAGATCTTCCGCAAGGACGTCCGATCCCGCATCGCCCGGGGCAAGGAATCGGCCGAGGAATATCTCGACGTTCACCGGACATGGCACCGGCTCGGGGGGCGCAGCACCTGCACCATGCTGTATGGGCACGTCGAATCGTTGGAAGACCGGGTGGATCATCTCCGGCAGTTGCGTTCGTTGCAGGACGAGACGGCGGGGTTCACGGGGTTCATCCCGTTGCCCTACCAGCCGGAGAACAACGACATCCCGGTGCGCACGGCGCCGACGGGCGCGG
>CAIYFP010000262.1 GCA_903925515.1 uncultured Verrucomicrobiota bacterium | reverse complement strand
CTTCCCTCCCAACTGAATCGATCCGGCTAAGGTGCACGAGGGGGGAATGCCTCACGCCAAGGCCAGGGCCAAGGAAGGCCATGGTTGATGGGGCCAGTGACACCTGCCCGGGCGGCCAACCGGGGGGACTGCGTTCGCGGGGAGACGTCATTCGCGGAGGCGCACGGGACGTTCGTCGCGTGCGGCGCGGAGGGGAGCGAGCCTTGATGCGATGGCATCGGGCTCGTCGGGCTGGACGAGGACGGATGCCGGGAGGACGGCGTCGTGGGGGAGGGAGCGTTTCCATGACGCCCATGTGCGTCCGGCCCAACGCTCGCGGTCCTTGGGCTCGAGCTCGAAGCGGAAGCCCTCGGCAAGGCCGGGCGCGACGCGGCCCATGGATCGGCCCGCGATGCAACGGATCGCGGGGTGGTCGTCGTCCATGAGCACGGCGAGGATGGGCGGGATCCATTGGGCGCCGGAGGTCTTGAGGGCGGGTTCCCAGCCGAGGTGCCATGCGGCGAGCGCCCTTTGGCCGGCGTCGCCCGAGAGGGCCATGCGGACGGAGTCGGCGACGTCATGCGCGGGGCCGAGGCCGGAGGGGATGGGCTGGCGATGCCACGCGTGGAGCTGGCGGGCCGTCCATGCGAGGGAACGGTCGAGGTGGCAGATGTTGCAGGCGTTGGGGCGGCCGTGGAGGAGGGTTTCGGAGGCGGAGGGCTTGCTGATTTGGTGGGAGCGAATGGCACCGAGGACGCCATAGGTGGTATGGGGCATGTGGCAGTTGCGGCAGTCGCTGCCCGGTGAGGCCTCGGCGTGGTGGGTATGGGCGGCGAGGGCATCCTTGCTGGCGTAGGCGCCATGGCACTCGATGCACGCGGCGTTGCCCATGGCCTTCTTCTTGAGTTGGTCGTCGGGGTCGCTGTCGTGCATGGAATGGCAGGTGACGCACGAGAGCCTGCCGCCCTCGAAACACTTGCTTTCCACGAGCCCGTTTAGCTCGCGTCCGCTCACGCGCACCATGCCGTCGGGCCAGAAGTACTCCGACAGAACGGCGGGGTTGCGCGCGAGGAATTCCTTGAGGCCGGGGACGTTGGCGGCGGTCCGGGGCCGGATGAGGGGGGTGGAGTCGTCGAGGCGGTCGCCGGGCCGGAAGCGGAAGCCGGACTGACGCCATGGCTCGTTGCGGTCGATCCACTTCATGGCATGGCAAAAGCCGCAGGTCTCGGAGGAGCGCCGGGCGTCGAGCTTGGCGGGGTGGATGACTTCGTCTGGGGCTAGGGGGGAGGCCTTGTTGGATTTTGGCGTGCTGGATCGTGCGGCGACGTGGCGTTGGCCGGGCCCATGGCATGCCTCGCACGAGATGCCGAGCTCCGCGGCGCGGGTCTCGACGGCGCGGCGGGCGGGGTCCACGCGGGGCTCGATGGCGGTGGAGTGGCAGCGGCTGCACCCGACGTTCCAGATCTCGGTGGAATGGGGGGTGCCGGGCGGCCTGATGAAGGTGGCATGGCGCGGGACCCAGCGTTGCTCGGGGATCAGCCATGTGAAGGGAAAGCCCACCTGCACGTTGCCGTCCTCGCCCGGCATCCAGAAGACCTGCATGTGATGCGAGCCGGTGACGAGGCTGAGCCGGGACTCGACGGGCTCGCCGCCGCCGGGCACGACGGACTCAAGCCAGACCTTGAAGACGTCGCCCGTGCTGCCGAGCCGATAGCGAACCCCGTCGTGGGTGAGGGTAACGCCCTCCATGCGGGCCTTGACCGACCCGCGCGTGGGATACTGGGTCATGGTGCGATGGAAGGTGCGGTGCCATGAGTCGAAGGCGTCGCGATGGCATTCGCGGCAGGATTCGGAGCCGAGGTAGCCGGCGGGGCCGCCCTCGGAGGGAACGACGCCCGCGAGGTGGGGCGGCGGGGATGCATGGAGGGCATGGCCGATGGCGCAAAGGAGGAGCCAGAACCGTGCGCGCGTCATGGCGGAGGATTGCCCGGGAAAACATGGGCGAGCAAGTGGGCGGGCTTTGGCCCGGACCCTGCTTGGCGGGAAGTGCAGGTCCTTGTCAACAGGCCATGAACCGATGAAGTCCCCCATTGATAGCCGCCAGCTCCACGCGTTTTTCACGCTCGCACGCACGGGAAGCTTCACGCAGTCGGCGCGGGAATTGTTCCTGACCCAGTCCGCCGTGAGCCATTCCATCAAGGCCTTGGAGACCGACATGGGGTGTCGCCTTTTCGACAGGGTGGGCAAGACGGTGATGTTGACGCAGGCCGGGGAACAGCTGCTGCCGCATGCGGAACGGGTGTTGCGGGAGATGGAGTCGGCGCGGCAGGGGATTCATGGGCTGAGGCAATGGGGTTTCGGGCGGCTTCGGGTGGGGGCGCCGGCGCCGTTGGGCGACGCGTTGCTGCCCGGGGTGTTGGCGGAGGTGAGGCGGCGCGAGGCCAAGACGTTGATCCGGGTGGAGGCAGTGGACGACGTGCATGCGACGGAGCTGCTGGAGCGGCGGTCGGTGGACGTCGTGCTTGGGCCGACCGGGAAGCCGGACGAACGGTTCATCGCGGAGCCGCTTTTCCACGAGGAGTATGGCTTCGTGGTGCCCGCCGGGCATGCATGGGCGCGGATGGGCACGGCGCCCCTCGAGGCGATCGGGCCGGAACCGGTGATTGTCCCGGGCCTGAACACGGCGGCGTACCGTTACATCGACGAGTTCTTCAGGGCGGACATGGTGAGCCTGAACGTGCAATGCGAGGCGGCGACGCCGGTTCAGGCCTTGGCCTTGGTGCGTGCGGGGCTGGGGGTGGCGTTGGTGCCCTCATGGGCGGCACCAAGGTCCGGAGGGGAGGAGGGATTGGTGGCGGTCCAGCTGGGACGGCGTCGGCTCCGGGTGCCGTGGGTGGTGACGCACTGGCGCGGCCGCCGCCTTTCGCTGGCGGAGGCCCTGTTCATCGAGGTGGCGCGGCAGAAGGCGGCGGTCTTGTCCGGGGAGGCGCCGGCGCGCAAGGGGCGGGGCTAGGCCCTCTCCGGGCGGAGGAAGCGCGTGGCTCCTCCTGGCCTCTTCGAAGGGTGGCCCCGGCATCCCCGGCATGCAGGCCGGGCTTCTCGTCCCGAGGCAGGTTGGCAGAAACGTCCGGCCGCTGGCATGGCCATGTCCCCAGCAGGATGTCCGGGTCAGGATGCCGCCGTGACGTTGTTCGCGGGCGGATGGAGGGCGGGACTGAGCACTTCCATGGCCATGGCGTGGAGACCGGGGCAGGCGGCCACGGCGGAGTTGGCGCCCGTGGCCTCGGCGGGGTTGCCATCCCACTGGGTGATGGTTGCGCCAGCACCGCGGATGATGGGGATGACGGGCAACAGGTCCCAGGGGTTCATGATGGGATCCACCATGAGGTCGGCCCATCCGGCCGCGACAAGGAGGTAGCCGTAGCAGTCGCCCCATGTGCGGACGATGCGGACCTTGCGGCACAGGGAATCGTAGCGGGCCGCATCGCGGTACTGGGCGGGATGCAGGGGGTCGGTGACGACCATGGTGGCTTGGGCGAGGGCGTCGCAGCGACGGGCGCGGACGGTGGACCCGTTGAGGGTGGTGACATGGCCATCGCCGATCATGAGCTGGCGCAGGACGGGTTGATGGATGCAGCCGAGGAGCGGCTGGCCCTTGTGGAGGAGCCCGATCAGCGTCCCGAACAACGGCACGGCGGAGATGAACGACTTGGTGCCGTCGATGGGGTCAAGGACCCACACGAAGTCGGCGTCCGGGCGCACGGTTCCGAACTCCTCGCCGACGATCCCATGGGACGGGAAGCGCGCCTCGATCATCGCGCGCATGACGCGCTCGGCCTCGCGGTCGGCGACGGTGACGGGGGAGTCGTCGGCCTTGAGCTCAAGGCCGAGGTCGCGCTGGCCGAAGCGCGGGAGGATTTCCTGGGCGCTGGCGTGGGCCAGTTCCTCCATGAAGGCGACGAGGGGCTCGGTGTTCATCCGGGGCGGATGAAAGCAAAACGGCGTGCATGGGGCGAGCGGGTTTGGGTTGCGGGCTGGGGTCGATCTTCCCAGCAGCCGGGGAGACGCGGTACGATGCGCGCGGATGATCGCACGATATTCGCGACCGGCGATGCGGGAGGTTTGGTCGGAGGAGAACAAGTTCCGGATCTGGCTGGGGATCGAGATGCTGGCAACGGAGGCCTTGGAAAAGGAGGGCGTGGTGCCGGCCGGGGACGTGGCGGCGCTGCGGGCCGGGGTGGCGAAGTGCCATGAGGACCTTCCGGGGTTGGTGGCGCGGGCCAAGGAGCTGGAGCGCACGTTGAACCATGACGTGATCGGGTTCACGACGGCGGTCTCGGAGCAGGTGAAGGGCCCGGCCAGCCGTTGGCTGCACTTTGGATTGACGAGCAGCGACGTGGTGGACACGGCGTTCGCGGTGCAGTTGGTCCAATCGGGGAAGCTGTTGGTGGAGGCGTTCACGACGGCGCGAAAGGCCGTCGCGAGGCGGGCCCGGGAACATCGGCTGACGCCCTGCATCGGGCGGAGCCATGGGATCCATGCGGAGCCCACGACGTTCGGGCTGAAGCTGGCGTTGATGTACGACGAGCTGGGGCGCGCGATGGGCCGGGTGGAGCGGGCATGGAAGGCGGCGGCCGTTGGGAAGGTCTCCGGGGCGGTGGGCACGAGCGCCCATGTGTCGCCCAAGGTGGAGAAGCATGTGTGCCGCAAGCTGGGGCTCCGGCCGGCGCCTTTGGCGACGCAGGTGGTGCAGCGCGACATCCATGCGGAATACATGGGGGCGCTGGCCTTGGCGGGCGCGAGCCTTGAGCGGTGGGCGGTGGAGTTCCGGCACTTGCAGCGCACGGAGGTGCTGGAGGCGGAGGAGCCATTCACGAAGGGCCAGAAGGGGAGCAGCGCCATGCCGCACAAGCGGAACCCCATCACGTGGGAGCGGATCACCGGCCTTGCCCGCGTCCTGAGGGGCAACATGGTCGCCGCCCACGAGAACGTCGCCCTGTGGCATGAGCGGGACATCAGCCACTCGTCGGTGGAACGCGTCGTGTTCCCCGACTCGTGCACGTTGCTCGACTACATGCTGGGGTTGGTGGAGCGGATGATGACGGGCCTGAACGTGTACCCGGAGAACATGCGCCGGAACCTTGGGCTAAGCCTTGGGATGTGGAACTCCCAGACGGTCCTGCTGGCGTTGATCCGGAAGGGGTTGACGCGCGAGGACGCCTATGGGCTGGTGCAGCGCAATGCCATGCAGACATGGGCCACCAAGCACGCCGGGCGCGACGACGCCGACTTCCTCGCGCAGCTCAGGTCGGACCCGGACGTGAACCGTCATTTTGCGGCGGGCGAGCTGGAGAAGCTGTGCTCGCTGGACTTCCACCTGAAGCACGTCAACGCCCGTTTCAAGGCGGTGGGGTTGTAGGGGCCTTTGCGAGCCGCTGCGGGGCGTTGGGAAAGGCATGGGGGATGCGCCCGGGGACGGGCGCGGCCCCAGGGCATGGGGCGCCTGGGAGCGCGGCCGTCCTCGGCCGCTGCGGGGCGTTGGGAAAGGCATGGGGGGTGCGCCCGGGGACGGGCGCGGCCCCAGGGCATGGG
>CAIYFP010000261.1 GCA_903925515.1 uncultured Verrucomicrobiota bacterium | reverse complement strand
GCCGCCGATACCCTTGCGTCCGGGTTCGCCGACGAGCCGGCCGTGCTCGAATGGGTGGCGTTCATCCGGTCCGGCAAGCGTGGCCTCTGCCGCGACACGCGCCGGGCCACCGAAGCGGGCGCCCATGACGAGGGATGAGCCGCCGCGGGGGCCCGACACAACACGATGCGGCCATCGCAGCCCGGCGCCGCCCCTATTGACCCCCGCGCAGGACGGCGTCGAACTCGTCCATGTCGAGGCCGCCGTCGTTGTTGGGGTCGGAGAAGACGGCGTCTGGCCCGCGCCATTCCTTGAACTCGGCGGCGTCGATGCGGCCGTTGCCGTCGCGGTCGCGGCGCTTGAAGAGGGATTCGAGGGGCGAGGGCGCGGGGGGGTTGGTGGCGGCGCGGCTGGATCCCGATGGGGGACGGAGCGAGCGCACGGCCTCGGCGTGGGGCGAGTCCGGGAACTCGGCGATGAGCCGGTCGATGGCGGCGTCGCGCTTCTCGGGTTGATTGAGGCCATGGGTGTCATGGGCAAACGCGAGCAGGAACAGGCCCTCCGCCGTCGGCGGGGCGGCCTCCATCCACTCCACGACGCGCCGTGCATCCCCGGAGAAGAAGGCCAGCACGGCACGCTCGGCGAGGGGCAGCAAAGCAAGCCGCGCGCCCAGCTCGTCGGCACGCACCTCGTCGGGGACCCAGCGCGACGCCGGGATGGCGAGGAGCGGTCTCTTGTCTGCGACGAGGACGGGTGCGGCGCCGGGGATGCGAGCAAGGTCGTTGCCCATCCAGAGGAACTGGGCGTCGGCCACCATGCAACGCACGGGCAAGGCGACCCTGAACTGGCCGATCCAGCGTCGGCTGGGCCCGTGCCACAGGAGGATGCGGGTGTGCAACGGCCCCGAGGGGTCCTCCGTGGCGACCCATGTCATGGCACCGTCCCGGGCCAGCGCGCGGACGGGTCCGGGAAGCCGGGTGAAGGGCGTGAAGGGGTCGAGCTGGGTCCGGAGCTCGGACGCGAGGCGCGCGAGGCGGGCGCGCTCGCGCATGCGTTCGCGGATGCCCTCTGCCTGCCGGGTGCGCGCGGCGTCGAAGGCGGCCTTGGCGGGCCGGAAGCCGGGCTTGACCACGAAGCCAATGCCGCCGGGAACGGTGGGGCGGCGGGGAGCGACCCGATGTTC
Source organism: uncultured Verrucomicrobiota bacterium (assembly GCA_903925515.1). GTDB lineage: Bacteria > Verrucomicrobiota > Verrucomicrobiia > Limisphaerales > UBA9464 > UBA6176. The sequence goes on along the minus strand of CAIYFP010000261.1, from coordinate 5,783 downwards.
CATCGAGCCGGTCTCGGCAAGGAGGAAATGCAGTCCGAGGTTGCTGCCCAGCCAGAAGGCGCCGTCCCCGTCGCCGGCCATGCAGCGCCATGCGGGCGGGTCAAGGGACGGCAGCCCCTTCCATTGCGACTCGGGCACGGCGGCCCACTCGGGCGCCGCATGGTGGCGGACGGCGAGGGCGTCGTCGGACCATGTCGCGAGCCAGTCGCCGGAGCCTTGCAACCCATGGAAGCGCAGGGCGGCGCGGGGGTTGGCGACGGGAAGTCCCGGCAGCCGGGACCATGAGCGGCCGTCGGGCTTCAGCCTGAAAAGGGCGCCTGCCTCGGCCATGGCGAACCAACCGCGCTGCGCGGGCGCGAACCCGGTGATGTTCCCGGACGTGACGCCTTGGGGCGCGGCATGGGCATCGACGGTGAAGTTGCGGGTGTTGAGGAGGGCAAGGCCGGCGTCGAAGCCCAGCCAAAGGCCGTCCGTGGACAACGCGAGGGAGCGGACGGGATGTTGGTCGATCTTGCCAACGACGGGCTCGACGCGGTTTTGGGCGGGGTTGAAGGACCAGAGCTGGGGGATCGAGTTGGTGAGGCTCCATCGCCGCGCGGCGATCCAGAGACGGCCGCCATCATGGGCGAGCCCCTCCACGGCGGCCACATGGGACGAGATCGGGAAGGTCAACGGCCGGACCACGATGGGCGCCATGGGCGGCAAAAGGTCGATGGGGCGCAGGGGGAAGACGTCCGGGACGTCGTTGGTGGAGGGCTTGGGCTTGGCAGGGGGCTTGGTGCCGGCCGGTGCGGCGGGCGGGCGAGGCGCGGGCGGGTCGGCCGCGAGCAACCCGAGTGCAAAGGCCATGAGCGATGCGGCCGTGGCGGCCCAGACCGGCAGGGAACTCAAGGATGGGCCATGATGAGGTCGCATGGCTTGCCTAGGCGGCGCCCAACGCGACGGTGGCGCGGCGCTGGCGCAGGGAGCGGAAGAACTCGTAGCCCTCGCGGCAACGACGCACGAGGACGTCCTTGTCCTCGAGCATGGTCCGGATGATGCGGAGGATGGGGCGCGGGCGGAGGTAGTACTGGCGATAGAAGCGCTCGACCTCGTCGAAGACCTGCTCCTTGCTGAGCCCCGGGTATTCGAGGGTGGACTGCTGGAAGCCGTCGCCATGGACGATGTCGGTCTTGTCCTTCTTGCTGAACCAGCCGTTCTGCCGGGCCATCTCGTAGAGCTCGGTGCCGGGGTAAGGGGCGGCGAGGGAGACCTGGATGGAGAACACGTCGAGCTCCTGGGCGAAGCGCAGCGTCCGCTCGATCGTCTGGGGCGTCTCGACGGGGAGTCCTAGGATGAACGTCCCGTGGATGACCACGCCGGCCGCATGGCAGGCCCTCGTGAAGGCCCGCATCTCGTCCGTGGTCACCCCCTTCTTGATCCGTCGGAGGATGTCGTCGTTGCCGGACTCATACCCCACGAGGAAGAGGCGCAGGCCGCAGTCCCTCAGCAGTCGGATGGTGTCGGGGTCGAGGTTGGCCCGGCTGTTGCAGCTCCATGTGAGGCCGAGCGGCGCCAGCCTGCGGGCGATCTCCCGGGCGCGCGGGAGGTTCGCCGTGAACGTGTCGTCGTCGAAGAAGAACTCCTTCACCCGCGGGAACAGGGCCCTCATGTGCGCCATCTCGGCCGCGACGTTGGCCGGGGAACGGACGCGGTACTTGTGGCCTCCGATGGTCTGGGGCCACAGGCAGAACGTGCATTGGGCGGGGCAGCCGCGTCCGGTGTACAGGCTGACGTAGGGGTGGAGCAGGTAGCCGATGAAGTACTTCTCGATGTCGAGGTCCCGCTTGTACACGTCCGCCACCCATGGGAGCACGTCCATGTCCGGGATCAGCTCGCGTTCCGGGTTGTGCTGGATGCGGCCGTCCCGGCGGAAGCTGAGGCCCGCGATGGCCTCCATGGGGCGGCCCTCGCACACCTCCTTGCAGGTGAAGTCGAACTCCTTGCGCCCGACCCAGTCGATGGCGGGGGAAGCCTTGAGGGTGTCGGTGGGCAGCACGGCGGCATGCGCGCCCACGAACCCGATGGTGGTGCCGGGGCGCCGGGCCTTGATGGCCTCTGCAACCTTCACGTCGTTGCGAAGGGACGGGGTGGAGGTGTGGATGATGACGTGGTCGTGCCGGTCGGCGATGCGGAGGCATTCCTCCACGCCCATGCCGAGGGGCGGGCAGTCGAGGAGGCGGGAGCCCGGCACCAGCGCGGCGGGCTGCGCCAGCCATGTCGGGTACCAGAACGACGTGACCTCGCGGCGGGCTTGGTAGCGCGATCCCGCGCCGCCGTCGAAGCCGTCAAAGGAAGGCGGGGACAGGAACAACGCGCTCATGGCTCGGGGTGGGGTGCGGCCCGCCGGGGCCCATGGGAGGGGGCGACGGGCTAGGGAGCCCCGGGCTTGCCCCCGGCCTGGATCTTCGCGAGGAGGGCGTCCCGTTGGGACGTGTCGCCCGTGCCACACGCGTCACTGGCCGCGACGGCGTGGGCGTGCTCGTGGGGAAGGTCGTTGCCGGCATGGGCATAGGCGCTCCGGGCACCTGCAAGGCCATGGTTCACGGCGGCCTTGGCCTCCGCGAGGTGCCCCTTGCCGATGGATGCGCCGTTGAACGCCCCACGTTCGAGGTCGGGGCTCGCGGGGTACGGGGCGGGGCGGGAGCCAAAGTTGTACTTGAAGTTGACCCACGTGTCGCGCAGCCCGCTGCTCAACGCCGCCGTGGGCTCGAACCCGGAGTGCATCATGCAGTTCTCGCAGCGGGGGTCCCGGCCGCAGCCCTTCTCGTCCACGCCGAACCGGTTCCAGTCCACCTTGCCGAGCATGTCCGAGTAGGTGGGGTAATGGGTGTCGGTCATCACGTAGCACGGGGCCTTCCATCCGCGGATGTTGTAGGTGGGGACGGCCCATGCGCTGCACGCAAGCTCGCGATGACCGGCAAGGAACTCGAGGTAGCCGGGCGTGCCGAAGAGGGTGAACATCTCGCCCCAGCGCTGGACGTCCCGGAACTTCTGCCGCGTCAGGTCGCGCGTGAGGAAGAAGTCCTTCGGGTCCTTCCCGAGGCGCTTGACCATGTCCTTCTTGGCGGCGTCGTAGTCGTATCCCGGCGAGATCGTGTGGCCGTCCACGCCGAGCGAGGACAGGAACTTGAACATCTCCTCCAGCTCGGCGACGTCGGTCTCCTTGTACACGGTGGTGTTGGTGGCGACCTGGTATCCGAGGAGCTTGGCCATGCGGATGGCGGCGACGCATTCCTTGAAGACGCCCTCGCGCTCCACGATGAGGTCGTGGGTGAACTCGAGCCCATCGACGTGGACGTTCCAGTAGTGCCATGGGCTGGGGCGGATGACGACCTTGGCGCGGGCCTCGGGCTTGGCGTTGCGGATGGCCTCGGCCTCGGCCTCGGAGACGAGCTTCTCCCCCAGCAGACGTTGCAGGACGGGCTCGGTGGCGGGCGTGTAGGAGGCCGCGAGGTAGTCGCGCATCTTCTTCCGCATGAACACGCCGTTGGTGCAGATGTACACCATGCGTCCCTGCTCGCGCAGGCCCGCCACGAGCTCCTCGATGCGCGGGTAAATCAACGGCTCGCCGCCGCAGATCGAGATCATCGGCGCGTCGCATTCCGCCGCCACCGCAAGGCACTTGTCCAGGGGCACCACGTCCTTGATGGACGTCGAGTATTCCCGGATGCGCCCGCAGCCCGTGCAGGTCAGGTTGCAGGTGTGCAACGGCTCAAGCTGCAAGACCATGGCGAACTTGGCGTTGCCTTGGAGGCGGTTCCTGACGATGTGACGCGCAATCTTGACGGTCGGGGCAAGGGGGAATCGCATGGCAAAAATCGGGCGGGGCTCGGGGGCTGGGGACGAACTGCTGTCGCGAACACGGGCCGGCAAACGGGGACGATCACGGCTGCCCGGCGTCGGGCGTGGCGCGGGCCGTGGCCTGCTCGGGGAGCGATGGCTGGCCCGGGGCGGGGCGTTCCGGGGCAATCTTCATGATCCCGGGCAGGAAGAACGTCGCCGGGGACACGCTCCCGGTCGCGTTCACGCCGCCGCAACCGGACGCAAGCATGGCCAACGCCAGCCCGGCGACGGCAACCCGAAGAAAACGCACGCTCTTCATGGCGGGCAGCATTAGAGAGGGGGTGTTTTGCCGCAACAGCCAAGTTCGGGGCCCATGGCCCGGAGCAGGCTCGCGTTTCGGGAGGGGTCGGCCCTTGAATGGGGCATGGCTCACCCCGATCCCGCCCGGCCGTCTCGCCCCGGGCATGCGTTGCTGATCCGCGACCTCCTGCACCGGGTGCGGTCTTGGGCGCCCGGGCGCACGATCACGTATCGCGATCGCGTGACGTTGACGTACGAGGAATGGCATGGGCGGACGGCCCGCCTTGCCACATGGCTGGGCGAGCTTGGGGTTGGGCCCGGGGATCGCGTGGGCGTGCTGGACTGGGACAGCCACCGGGTGCTCGAGATGTTCTTCGCCGTGCCGGGCGTCGGGGCGACGTTGCATACCGTGAACGTGAAGCTGACGCCGGAGCAGGTCGGCTACACGATCCAGCACGCGCGGGACACGGTGTTGTTCGTGCACCCGGACTTCCTGCGGATGCTGGAAGGCATCCGGGGGTTTCTCGGGAGGGTGCGGCACGTGGTGGTGCTCGCCGAGGGCCCATGGGAGGCGCCCGGGGGATTGCCCGTCGCGGGCGAGTACGAGGAGGGGTTGCGCCGGGTGGCCCCGGTCGCGTCATGGCCGGACCTCGACGAGGACATGGCCGCGACGCTGTTCTACACGACGGGGACGACGGGGGAGCCGAAGGGGGTGTCATTCAGCCACCGGCAGATCGTGCTGCACACGCTCGCGGCCGGGATGACGTTGGCGGCGCACGACGAGCCCATGGCCTTGCGCGCCTCGGACGTGTACATGCCGCTGACGCCGATGTTCCATGTGCACGCATGGGGCGTCCCGTACATCGCGGTGACGCTCGGCATGACGCAGGTTTATCCCGGCCGGTACGAGCCTTCCATGCTGCTCGCCCTGCTGGAACGGCATCGCGTCACCTTTTCCCACTGCGTGCCCACCCTGCTCCTGATGCTGCTGCGGCATCCGTCGTCCGGGGATGTCGGCTGGTCACGCCTGAAGCTGGTGATTGGCGGGGCGGCGTTGATTCCGGCCGTGGCGCGGGAGGCACGCGGGCGGGGCATCCGGATCGTCGGCGGGTACGGCATGTCGGAGACGTGCCCCATCGTCGCGGTTTCCCATGTCAAGCCGGGCATGGACCTTGGGGAGGATGGCGGGGACGGCGAGGTGGACGTGGTCACGCGGACGGGGTTTCCGTTGCCATTGGTGCAGGCGCGGGTGGTGGACGAGAACGGGCGGGAGTTGGGGCCGGGCACGGGCGGGGTCGGGGAGCTGGTGCTGCGTTCGCCATGGCTGACCGATGGCTACGTGGACGATCCGGGGGCTTCGGACCGGCTTTGGCGGGACGGCTGGCTGCACACCGGGGACGGCGCACGGATCGATGCGGACGGCTACATCCGCATCACGGACCGGATCAAGGACGTGATCAAGATCGGCGGCGAATGGATCTCGTCCCTTGGGATCGAGGAGGTGCTGGCGCGGCATCCGGCGGTGGCGGAGGCGGCGGTGATCGGGGTGCCGGACGCCAAGTGGGACGAGCACCCGCGCGCGGAGGTGGTGTTGCGGGCCGGGGTGGCGACGCCGACGCCGCGGGATTTGGTGCGTCACTTGCGCGCGGCGGTGGAGG
>CAIYFP010000260.1 GCA_903925515.1 uncultured Verrucomicrobiota bacterium | reverse complement strand
GCTGGCCTTGGGGATTGGGTTGGCCTTGGGGGTTGGGCTGGCCTTGGGGGTTGGGCTGGCCTTGGGGGTTGGGCTGGCCTTGGGGGTTGGGCTGGCCTTGGGGATTGGGCTGGCCTTGGGGGTTGGGCTGGCCTTGGGGATTGGGCTGGCCTTGGGGATTGGGTTGGGCTTGGGGATTGGGTTGGGCTTGGGGATTGGGTTGGGCTGATTCGTTGGAGGGGGTCGATGGAACTTCCTCCGGGGCTGGGGGCGTGGCTTGGGCGATCTCGGAGGAGAGGGCGGAGGCGGCGTTGTCGAGTTGTTGCTGGGCGATGCGGAGGGCCTCGGTGTCGTCGCCGACGACGGATGCGGCGGCCTTCTCGATGCCCTGCCGGAGTTGGTCGAGATTGCGGGCGGAGCGGGAGGCGGCCTCGCGGGCGGGGGCGTCGAGCCCTTGGTTGAGGAACTCGCGAGCGAGGTCGAGGGACTTGGCGTCGGAGGCGGAGGTTTCCTGCATGCGCTGGTAAAGGCGGTTGGACATGCGTCCCTCGCGGATGAGTTGCTCGCGGAGTTGCTTGAGGTCCGTGGTTTCGGAGAGGGCGAAGTTGCGGACGGATTCCTCGAGTTGCTTGGAGAGGGCGGGCTCGGCGGCCTCGGCCTGCTGGGAGAGGGCGGTGGCTTGCTGGACGAGGTTGGTGAGGCGCTCGCGTTGCTGGTCGAAGCGGCGGGCGAGTGCATCGGCCGGGGAGGGGGCGTTGGTGGGGGAATTGTTTTCCGGGGAGAGGGAGCGAGGGCCCTGCTGGGGGGTGTTGCCTTGGCGTTGTGCGGAGGCCATGTCGCGGCGGAGCTGGTCCTGTTCGCGGGCGAGGTCGCGTGCCTGGGCGCGGAGCTGGCGGGCGGCCTCGTCGAGTTCGCGGGCGTTTTGGCGGCGGAGATCCTCGCGAAGGTCCTTGAGTTCCTGCTGGGCGCGGGTGCCGGCGGCGAGGGCCTTGGAGACGTCGTCCTTGCTGGTGGCATCGGCGGCCTGCTGCATGCGTTCGCGTGCTTGGTCGAGGCGTTGCTGGGCGTTGGACTGGGCGTTGCGTTCTTGGTTTTCGGGGCGTTGGAGACGCTGCTGGAGCTCGTCGGCGTCGGCGAGGTTCTGGCGTTGGTCTTCCTGGAGGCGCTTGAGTTCGCGGCGGAGGTTTTCCTTTTCGGCGTCGTTGCTGGCCTGGAGGGCGGTCTGGAGCTCCTGGAGGCGTCGGTTCATTTCCTCCTGGCGTTGGGCGAGTTCCTTGAGGCGGTTGAGGATTTGGGATTGTTCGCGGCGTTCGGCGTCTTGGGGCGACTGGGCTTGGCGCGCGGTCTCGTATCGATCCTCGGACTGGTCGAGGTCGAGCTGGTCGATTTGTTGCTGGTCTGGGGAGGATTGGGAGGACTGGGACCGGGACTTGGAGCGGTTGCGGGAGACTTGGGACTCGCGAGGGGAGAGCTGGAGGAGGAGTTGATAGGCGGATTGCTGGGCGGCGAGGGCGTCCTTCAGGGTGGCGGGGTCCTTGCTGGCCTTGTCGAGGAGGTCGAGGGCGCGCTCCATCTGGGCGATGGCATCGTTGGCGAGGGCGGACTTGCTGGGGTCGGGCTGGTTTTCTGCGAGTGCGCGGGCTTGGTCGAGGGCTTGGGCGGCGGCATCGCGGACGGCCTTGAGGTCGTCCTCGAAGGAAGCGGGGGCGGAGGACATGGGCTTGCGCGTGGAGTTGGGGGCGGCGGGATCCGTGAGCGACTTGGGGCGGGGGCGGGCGGGTTGGGCGTGGAGGTAGGAGACCGAGAAGATGGCGGGGTCGAAGCGGGAGGTTCGGGGCTTGGGTGTGGGGCGGCGGCCTTGGAGCTTCCATGTGGCGGTGATGATCTGCTTCTGGAGCTGGACGAGCTGGGTGGCGGGGTTGCCTGAGCCTTGATCGCCTTGGGATTCGCCGGATTCGGAGGCGTTGCCCTCGCCTTCGCGGAACACTTGGTCGAAGGGGCGAACCTCGCCGAAGAAGATGTCGCCGTTCGTGCGGCGGACCTCGCCGTCGGGGCCGATGTCGTCGGCCCAGAGGAACCAGCCATAGACGTCGTCGGCCTTGGCATGGAGGTCCTCGAGGTGGATAGGGTGTGCAAACGGATGCTTGATGGCGGGGGAGATGTTGGTGCCGAGGCGAGTGAGCTCGGGCTCCCCTCCGGCGCGGATGATGCCGAGGCCGAAGGCGAGGATTCCGAAGTCGTCGGAGACGGTGCCCGAGAAGTGGATTTCCTCGAGGGGCGAGGGGCGGATGTCGCCGCGGGGAAGGGCGAGGCGGAGGTCCGGGGTGCGATTGGGTGGAATCTCGAAGGTGAAGGGCGTGCGGACGCGGTTGGTGCGGCCGTCGGAGTCGGCGAGGAGAAGGTCGTAGGTGGCGGAGGTGGCGAGGGCGAGGTTGGTGAGAGAGGCGAGCGGGAGGTTGGAGGAGACGAGGAGCGGGATGGAGGGGGCGTTGGTGGAACGGGAAACGAGGGTGGCCATGGCGACGGGCTTGTTGAGCTGGAGCGCGAGGGCGAGCTGGCTGCCCTCGACGGCGGTGATGCGGCGGGTGTCGTCGATGTGCTTGGGGGGCTTCTGGGTGTAGGCGGGGTAGGAGATGTCGGCGATGGAACGTTCGAGCTCAGGATACTGAAAGACGGTGACCTTGAAGTTGGGGGAGTTGGCGATGTCCGAGACGACGCGGTAGGCGAACGAGTTGGAGACGCCGGGGATGGAGCCGCCGAAGACGGGGTCGGCGAGGTTGCGGACGAGGGGGATCTTTTGCTCGGGCTGGCCGGGGATCATGAGGACGAGGTGGGCGTCCTTGGGAAGGCGATTGAAGCGGGCGAGGACGGCCAGGGACGAGCCGAGCTCGACTTCGGCGTCGCCGGGGGAGACTTCGAGGTCTTTGCCATGGGGAAGGGACGTGGCGGTCGCCTTGCGGGCGGCCATGGTGGAGGGGACGACCTTATGGAGGGGGACAAGGAACAGGGAGGCGGTGAACGCGGCGAAGACGGCGATGGGGAGCGCCAGGCCGCGAAGGATGCGGGTCCATGGAAGGGCGCGTGACCAGTCCGAGGCGCGGCCTTGGGCAAGGGCTGAGTCGATGAGGCGGGACTGGAGGAGGTTGAAGCGTCCGTCCTTGCTGGGTTGTTGCTCGGCGGCGGTGACGAGGAGGGAATTGAGGTGCGGATGGGCGGCCTCGACGGCGCGAGCGGCGGCGACGAGGTCCGAGGGGGCGCCCCATGACTTGATGAGGTGGTAGAGGGCGATGTTGCCGACGGCGATGAGGTAGAGGGTGATGGAACCGTAGCGGGGGACGCCTGCCATGGCCGCGAGAAGCAGCAACGGGAGGGCGAGCATGGCCGCGAACGTGCATTGCCCGAGGATGCGGGCGAGGACGGCGCGCAGGGCGATGCGGCGGGCGACGGGGCCGAGGCGAGAGGCGAGGGGATGGTTCATGTCGAGGCGGGGACGGGGGTGGCGTCGGCGGGGTTGGGCGAAGCGGGGGCGCGGGCCTTGATGCCGGCGAGGAAGGATTCGACGACGAGGACGACGAGTGCGGCGACGACGAGCCAGCGCCAGAACTTCTGGCGGCTCTCGGCCTCGGCGGCGGGCGGGATGCCCTTGGGCGAGTCCGTCATGGAGGCCTCGGATGAAAGCGCCGGGTCCATGCGGACGCCGAGGGATTCGAGACGATCGGGCGGGAGGGGCGCGGTGCGGGATTCGGAGGGGTCGATTTGGACGCCGACGCGGAGTGAATCGCCGAGAAGGTACGTGCCCGGCATGGGCGTGTCGGTGAGCTGGGTGGCGTCGGTGGGCAGGGTGATGGAGGAGCCGTCGGGGCGTCGGACGGTGAGGGGCGCGGCGCGGTTGGCGGGAAGGGGGATGGGGTCGCCAACCTTGGGCTGGAGCGGGGTTACGAGCGAGGCGCCGGCCATGTCGAGGACGCCGAAGAGCCATGGGATGAACTTGGAGGAGAGGGCGAACTGGCTGTCGGCGACGGACCATGAGGACGCAAGGAACACGACGCGACCGGCGCCGACGGGGAAGTCGATCCATGCGGGGTCGCCGGAGTCGAAACGCGCGACGACCTTGGCGGACGGCGGGAGCTGGCCGGAGAGCCGGCGGTAGCGCCACCAATGGATGCGGGTGAAGTCGGAGAAGCGCGGGTCGTTGAAGGGGGCGAGCAGCGGGTGGCGAAAGTCGAGGGAGGCGAGGAGGGCGTGTTTGTCGGGCTTGGTCTCGGCGAGGGCGAGGGAGGGTTGGCCGGTGAGGCGAGCGAGCGTGGGGCCGGCGAGGGCGGAGGCGGGAGCGAAGACGAGCGTGGTGCCTTGGGAGACGGCTTGGTGGAGGGAATGGGCGACGGGGTCTGGGAGCGGTGCGGTGAGGACGACGAGGCGGGCGTTGCGGAGGAGCTCGGGCGAGGGCGCGGACTGGGGCGGGAACACGGAGAGGCGCGTGAGGGCGCGACGGGACTCAGGGAGGGCGCGCTGGAGGAAGAAGAGGGGCTCGCGAGGCTCGCCCTTGGAGTCGTCCCCGATGTAGGCGACGGGGATTTCGACGGGCTGGGGCGGGCTGACGTGGAGGATGTTGTCGAAGGGCTCGGTGTCGCCGGTGAGGACGATGCGGTCGGCGGTGGGAGAGTTGGTGGGGTTGCCGAGGGCGACGACGCGGGATTGGCCCGGGGGGACATAGACATCGAGGGGGGTGGTGAGGGGCGGCCCGTCGTCGCTGGCGGCCCATGCGACCCTGAAGCGCTCGAAGGGGGCGTCGGGGCTGTTGATGATGCGGACGCGGGTGACGGGGGCGTCGGCGCGGTCGGCGTCGGGAGGTTCTGGGAGCCATTGGATGCCGGCGTTGCCGGGGCGGGAGGGCCGGACGGGATCGGGGAGGAGCTCGACGTTGCGAGGCCACTCGAAGGATTGGATGGGGTCCATGCGGGCGCCGTCCTGGAGGTCGGACACGAGGAGGATGCGACGGCGGAGGCCATGGTTGGGGGAATCGCCCTCGGACAGTTCTTCTGCGGCGCGGATGAGGGCGGGGCCGAGGGCGGTGGCGTGCCATGAGGGCGCGAGGGATTGGAGGGTGGCGAGGGCAAGGGCGGCGCGGTTGTTGGGGGGTGTCTCGGACCATTGCTGGAAGGAGACGAGGGTGCGCGGGGAGCGGTCGAAAGCGACGAGGGCGAGTTGGTCGTTGGGGCCTGCGTTGCGGATGTGTTGGGAGGCCTTTTGCAGGGCGTCGGTCCAGAGGCCGGAGCGGCGCATGGAGGCGGACGTGTCGAGGAGGAGGACGGTGCGGGAGGAGTTGGCGTCCGGGGGCGGTGGGGGCGAG
>CAIYFP010000259.1 GCA_903925515.1 uncultured Verrucomicrobiota bacterium | reverse complement strand
GGCCGAGCAACGGGCGTCGGGGCTTCAAGCCATCGACCCCAACCTGGACCTCGGCAACGGCGTCACGCTGGCGGCCCTGCGGGCGGCCATCGAGGAAACCAAGGCGTTGCTCAACCAATACAACCTCACGCTGGCGCAGTCGGACGGCGACCAGTCGAAGTTGGAGGCCGCCGAGGAAAAGCTCGCCCGGCTCACCAGCACCTGCCTCCGCGCGGTGTCGGTGAAGTTCGGGCCCGACAGCGACGCGTATGAGAAGGCGGGCGGCCGTCGCCTCAGCGAACGCCGTCGCCCGGATCGCAAGGCCGCGCCGGAACCCGACAAGGCGCCCAGCCGTCCGACGGCCTCCAACGAGGCCTGACGCAAGGCATCTCAACCAAGCCCTGAACACGAACCCGGCGCGAGCCCCCTCGCGCCGGGTTTTTTCATGGCGTTGTCGTTCGTGCCCTGTGGGCCGACGTCCTCGCTGATCCCTCGCTGACCACATGAGCATTTCTATCCTTACGCATGCCTCTCCAGGGACTTGGAACCGTTGCCTTCCATGACGCGCAGGCAAACAGACCTGCGGATGCCTGGGCATTGGCAAAAGCCGTCTTTGGCCTGCGCCTTGGCCGATCCATCGCATAGCCCCACACATGATGTCGCACCGCAGGGTGTTTCGCCCAAACTCATTGCCCAAGTGGTCCGACGGTTGCTGCCCAAGGCTCCAAGTCCTTGGCTAACCCCATGGACGCGTCACGAGTCGCCCATTCAATGCGATTGAATCCAGGGTGCGGTGGGGATAAAAACACCCCGTGTCAACGGGGTCCCCTTCAGCCACGAGATCGCGCTTCGGTTCGATGCCGGAGGTCGGGCAGATGGTCCGTGTGCGGGGACGGAACTTCGTGGTGACCCACATCAAGTCATCGGCGCTGGTCCAGCACCAAGGTTCGACTGCGGGTGCCGGGCGGTTGCTGGTGGAGGTCGCCTCGTTGGATGATGAAGGGCTGGGCGAGGAGGCGTCGTTTCTCTGGGACATCGAGCCAGGGGCCAGCGTCATCGGCAAAGTCGCGCTTCCACAGCCCTCGGGATTCGACTCCCCGGTTGCCCTCGACACCTTCCTGTCCGCACTGAAGTGGTCAGCCATTTCCTCGGCCGATGACAAGGCGCTGCAATCTCCCTTCCGCAGCGGCATCGAGATCGAGGACTACCAACTGGATCCGTTGGTCCGGGCGCTCCGCATGCCTCGGGTGAACTTGCTGATCGCCGACGACGTGGGCTTGGGCAAGACCGTCGAGACGGGCCTCGTGATCCAGGAGCTCCTGCTTCGGCATCGGGCGAGGACCGTCCTCGTGGTATGTCCGGCAGGAATCCAGCTCCAGTGGCAGCAGCAAATGTGGGACAAGTTCGGCCTGGAGTTTCGCATCATCGACACGGAGGCGCTCAAGGTCCTTCGTCGGAAGCGCGGATTGCATGTCAATCCATGGAACCATTTCCCACGGCTGATCACGTCGATGGATTTCCTCAAGCGCGAGGGACCCCTTCAACTCTTTCGCGACACGCTTCCATCCAAAGGCGAACTCACCTACCCGCGCCCCTACGACCTGCTGGTCGTGGACGAGGCGCACAACGTCGCCCCGTCGGGAACCGGCGCCTACGCCACCCCATCGCTCCGCACGCAGGCCATCCGCACCTTGGCTCCGTGGTTTGAGCACAAGCTCTTCCTCTCGGCCACGCCGCACAATGGCTACCGGGAAAGCTTCGGCGCATTGCTGGAGCTCCTCGACAACCAGCGCTTCGCCCGGGGTCTCGAACCCTCCCAAGCCCAGTTGCAGGCCGTCATGGTCCGGCGCTTGAAGTCGGAACTGAAACTGAAGCATGACGGCTCGAGGCGCTTCGCGGACCGGGTGGTACATCCGCTGGAACTGAATTACTCAGCCTCGGAACGCCGAGCCCACCAGGTCCTGCGTGACTATACCGCCGCACGGCTCGCATCGGCCGCAAGCCAGGGCGAGACCTTCGCGGCGGAATTCGTCCTCAAGCTCCTGAAGAAGCGCCTGTTCTCATCACCCGCCGCCTTCGCCACCACCTTGGAGAAGCACGCCGTCTCCGTCGGGGCAGCCGCCGCTGCGGCCACCTTGTCCGCCCTTCGACGTGGCGCCGAGGAACTCCAGCAGGAGTTCGCCAGTGATGATGAATTCGAGGAATCCACCGGTCAGGCCGTGGACACCGCAAGCCGGCTCCAGCACGGCCTGGCCCCGGAGGAACGTCGCCTCCTGGACGAACTCCGCCATTTCGCCCGGGACGCCGTGCTCCGGCCCGACACCAAGGCCAGCGAGTTGCTGCGCTGGCTTCGCGCCCACCTGAGACCAAACGGCGCATGGAACGATACCCGCGTCATCATCTTCACGGAGTATCGCACCACCCAAAACTGGCTCTTCCAACTCCTCGGCAGCGAGGGAATGGCCAGTGGCGGCCGCGTCGAGCTGCTCTACGGCGGCATGGACTCCAAGGACCGCGAACGCATCAAGGCCGCGTTCCAGGCGTCACCGGACGATGCCCCGGTTCGGATCCTTCTCGCCACGGATGCCGCCTCGGAAGGCATCGACCTCCAAAACCACTGCTCCCGCCTGATCCATTTCGAGATTCCTTGGAATCCCACCCGCCTCGAGCAGCGCAACGGCCGCGTCGATCGTCATGGTCAACGCGCCACCGAGGTCAGCATCTATCACTTCGTCTGCGCTGGCTTCGAGAAGACGGCTCCTGACACCGCCCGGGACGAACTCGATGCCGACCTGGAGTTCCTTTTCCGGGCCGCCAAGAAGGTCGAGGCCATCCGCGAGGACTTGGCCAAGGTCGGTCCGGTCATCGCCGCTCAGGTCGAGGAAGCCATGCTCGGCCGCCCGCGCCGTCTCGATACCACCCGTGCGGAGATCGATGCCGAACCGGCCCGGCGTCTTCTCAAGTTTGAACGACAGCTCCAGCAGGAATTGGCCAAGCTTCACCAACAGCTCGCTGACACCACGGACGATCTCCAAATCACGCCAACCAACGTCCAGCGCGTCGTCGAGCTCGGCCTGAAGCTCGCCGGACAACCCGCCCTCGTTCCCGCGGGGCCTGGGCGTTTCCATCTCCCCCCATTGTCGGGTGGCTGGGCCGACTGCGCCCGTGGACTTCCCCATCCGCACACCCACCGCGTCCGGCCCATCACCTTCGACCACGCGGTTGCCCAAGGCCGTGACGACGTCGTCTTGGTCCATCTCAACCACAAGCTCGTCCAGATGTGTCAGCGGTTACTGAGTGCGGAGGTCTGGGCCGGGGCTGGCCGCAAACTCCACCGCGTCACCGCCCGCCTCGTGCCCGACACCGCCCTCGCCCACCCGGCCGTCATCGCCTTCGGCCGACTCGTGGTCACCGGCGGCGACCAGCACCGGCTCCACGAGGAAATCATCGTCACCGGCGGGCATCTCCGGGACGGCCAGCTTGCCCGCCTCAAGCCCAGCGACGCCGAGGCCCTGCTCGCCGCTGCCCTGCCTGAACCACCCGCCCCCGCCGTGCAGCAAGGGCTCGCCGATCTCTGGCACCTTCACGAACAACCCCTGCATCAATCCCTGGAGGCGCGGGCCAACGAACGCACCGCCAGCCTCCAACGCCATCTCGACCAACGAGCCGCCAAGGAATCCGCCCAGCTCCGCGCCGTCATGGAGGACCTGGCACGGTCCATCCGGACGTATCTCGACGACAAACCATGGCAGCAGTTGGAATTGTTCGGCCACGACGCCGCCCAGCGTGACCTCGACCTCTCCGCCATCCAGCGGCGCCTCGCCGAAATCCCCGATGAAATCGAACGCGAAACCACCCATCTCCGTGACCGTTACGCCAACCCGACGCCCCGCCTTTTTCCGGTGGCCGTGACCTACCTCGTGCCGCAACAATTCGCATCCAAGGTCTGAGCGATGTCCGCCGCCTCCCATCACGCCGAATGGCTTCAGCTTGTCCCGCACTCGGGGCCGTTCCTGACCTTGCCCGTCCTTCAGCGCGTCTTTCCCCAGCAGCTGGAAGCCCTCGAACCCGGCCTTCGCGCCCATACGCGCGACGCCCTCGACGACTGGCGCGAACAGCCCACCCAGCCCGCCCTGCATCGCGCATGGATCCTGCACGTCCTCCAAGTCGTCCTACGCCATCCGGACGAGGTGCTCGCCGAGGGCCAGTCCATCCCGCCCGGACTCGAAGCCCGCCAGTTGGAACACGGCGAAGTGCTCCGACCCGACTTCGTCCTGCTGAACCCGGCGGGCCACGCCGAACCACGCAGGCCGCGCCTCCTGATCTCCGTCCACCCTCCCGGCACTGACCTCAGCAAGCCTTTGCCCGACCGGCGGTGGAAAGCCTCCCCCGCCAGCCGCATGGCCGAACTGTGCCATGCGGCCAACGTCCCTCTCGGGCTGGTGACCGACGGCGACCACTGGCTGTTGGTGTGGGCACCCCGGGGCGAGACGACCGGCTACGCCTCCTGGTTCGCCCACCTGTGGTCTGAGGAGCCGCTGACGTTCCGCGCCTTCATCAGCCTCCTGCGCGCCAGCCGCTTCTTCGCGGTGGCTCCCAGCGATACCCTCGAAGCGCTCTACACGGAAAGCTCCCGCGACCAGTCCGAAGTCACCGATCAGCTCGGACTTCAGGTCCGCCAAGCCGTCCAGGTCCTCATCCAGTCATTGGATCGTCTCGATGCCACGCACGGCCGCACGCTTCTGGCCCACACTTCCGAAAGGGACCTCTACAACGCCGCCCTCACGGTCATGATGCGGCTGGTCTTCCTCTTCTGCGCCGAGGAAAAAGGCCTGCTCCTGCTCGGCAACCACCTCTACGACGAGCACTACGCCGTCTCCACCCTGCGGGAACAGCTCCGGGAGACCGCCGACCGTCACGGGGAGGAACTTCTCGAAAGCCGCCACGACGCCTGGTGCCGCTTGCTCGCCACCTTCCGCGCCATCCACGGCGGCATCGAGCACGACGAACTCCGCCTCCCGGCCTACGGCGGCGGCCTCTTTGACCCTGACCGCTACCCGTTCCTCGAAGGCCGCCCGGCCAACACCCCGTGGCAGTCCACCCCCGCCCAACCGCTGGAAATCAACAACCGGGTCGTCCTCCACCTGCTCGAAGCGCTCCAGACGCTCGAAACCAAACTCCCCGGCACCCGCGAACGTCAACGTCTCCGCCTCAGCTTCCGTGCCCTCGACATCGAGCAGATCGGCCACGTCTATGAAGGTCTCCTCGACCACACCGCCCGGCGGGCACGCGAAGTGATCCTGGGACTCGTGGGCAAGAAGGGTGAGGAACCGGAGGTATCCCTGGCGAAACTGGAGGAACTCTCGGGCGGCCCCGCTGGATTCCCTGAGGCCTTCGCCACGGCCGACGAGCCCACATTGATGGCCGCCGACGCCCCGGCGGACACCCTCCCATTCCCCAACCGCAAGGGATCCTCATCCTACTCACCCCCCGAGGAATTGTTGGAGTTCCTTCATGAAAAGACGGGACGTTCCAAGTCCGCCCTCAAGAAGGGCCTCATGGATCGTACCCGCGTGGACGACACCCAGCTCCGCATCGCCTGCGGCAACGACGAGAGGCTGGTCACCCGGATCACCCCGTTCTCAGCCCTGTTGCGCGAGGACACGTTCGGTCGTCCCGTGGTCTGTCCCCAGGACAGCCTCTACGTCACCTCGGGCAGCGACCGACGCAGCACCGGCACCCATTACACCCCTCGCAGCCTCACCGAACCCATCGTCCAACACACGCTGGAGCCGCTCGTCTATCTCGGACCGGCCGAGGGGTTGCCCAAGGATCAATGGAAGCTCAAGCCCGCCAAGGAACTGCTCGCCCTCAAGGTTTGCGACATGGCCATGGGCTCCGGCGCCTTCCTCGTCCAAACCTGCCGCTACATGGCCGAACGCCTCGTGGAAGCGTGGGAAATCGCGGAGGACCAGATTAGGGGGGAGCGGGACGCGGGGAGCGAGGGGCGGGGC
>CAIYFP010000258.1 GCA_903925515.1 uncultured Verrucomicrobiota bacterium | reverse complement strand
CGGGCCCCTTGAAGTCGGCGAGGTGGCGATGGAAGTGGGCGACCAGCCGTGTCAGCTCGCTCTCGAAGTGCTCGAAGGTGCCATGGGAGGACATGGATGCGGGAGGTTGCCCGTGCGTCGGCGGCACTGGCCAGCGTCAAAGCGGTGGACGGGCCCGGGCCTTGCAAACGGAGTCGTTGTCGCATCCAAGGAGCATGGATAGCGTGGAGGCCATGGACGAGCCGACCGCACCTGTTCCCCCGCCAGCCCCCGCCCCGGGTCCGCAGCCCGAGCGCCCGTTGATACCGCCGCCGTTGCCCGGGCCCCGGGGCCATGGCGTGCCGCCCGTGCAAGGGATGGCCAGCATGGGCTCCACTACGGCGAGGCGCCGTTCCGGTGCATGGGGCTGGGTGATGGGAGGGTTGGTGGTGGCCGGGCTTGCGGGCGCGGCGTTGCTGGTGATCGGGGCGGCCGGGGCGATCGGCGGAGCTGCCGGCGGGGGACATTCCACGCACGGCGCGTCGCACCTGCACGAGACGGTCATCGAGGACAATGACTCCAAGAACAAAATTGCCGTGGTGACGGTGGAGGGCGTCATCGCCGGCGGCGCCATGACCCCCGATGGCCTGACGCTGCCGGACTTGGTCAAGCACCAGCTCGAGCGTGCAGCCGAGGACAAGCACGTGAAGGCGGTGCTGTTGAAGGTGGATTCCCCCGGCGGGGAGGTCCTTGCGAGCGACGACATTTACCGGGTGCTCTGGAAGTTTGGCGAGGAACATCCCGGCACGCCGGTGGTGGTCTCGATGGGATCGCTCGCGGCGTCGGGCGGGTACTATGTGAGTGCGCCCGCGACGTGGATCGTCGCCAACGACCTCACCATGACGGGCTCCATCGGCGTCATCTTCCACAGCTACAATTACCGCGGGTTGCTGGACAAGGTGGGCGTGAAGCCTGCCATCACGAAGAGCGGCAAGCTGAAGGACATGATGAGCGGGGAGAAGACGGCGGAGGAGGAGCTGCCGGAGGAACGGCAGATCATGCAGTCGATGATCAACGAGTCGTATGGGCGCTTCAAGGAGGTCATCCGCAAGGGGCGCGAGCGGGCCGCGCAACGCAACGGGACGGACGGCAAGGCGCTGGCGCAGGACTGGGAGACGGTGGCGGACGGGCGGATCTTGTCCGGGCGCGAGGCCCTTGCGAAGGGGTTGGTCGATGAGCTCGGCACCTTCGAGGACGCCGTCGAGCGGGCACGAAAGCTGGCCGGGATTGATGATGCGAACCTCGTCTCCTACGACCCTCCCCTTTCCTTCGGGAGCCTGTTCCGGCTCCTTGGGCAGGCCAACGCCGAGGCCCGCACCGTCCGCATCGACGTGGGGCTTGGCCATGGCAATCCCCTGCCCCATGGGCGGTTGTATTTTGTGTCGCCGGTTCATCTTCGGTAGGGCCATCGACATCCATGGGGATGCGGGTGTGCGGGCGCCCCGTGGAAGCATGCTGGACGGTTCGGGGGGAATGGGATAGAGACGCGGTGATGGTCGGCGTGGCCCTGCCATGCCGTCCACAGGACGAGCACGACATCTAGCATGAAGCCATACCTCTTTGCCATCGGCCTTGCCGCGACGCTTTCCGCCGCCGCACAGGCTCCCGGGGCCGCCACCAACAACACCGCGCTGCCGCCCGAGATCGTCAGCAAGTTCAAGTCCGTCGAGGAACGCACCGGCTACGCCCTCGGCGCGATGATCGCGGACGACATGGTCACGCGGATTCGCAAGATGGGCTATGATGCCCCGAACGACGCGATCGCGCGCGGCTTCACGGAGTGGGTCAACGAGAAGTCGATCCTGAGCAAGGACGAGGTCCGCAAGGTGTTCATGAGCGTGCAGGCGGAGGTCCAGCGCAAGAACGAGGAGAAGCGCAAGGCCGAGGGCGAGCGGAACCTGAAGGAGGGCGAGGCCTTCCTTGCTGCCAACAAGGCCAAGGACGGCGTCAAGACGACCGCGTCCGGCCTCCAGTACAAGGTGGTGAAGGAGGGCGACGGCAAGAGCAAGCCGGTGGCCGAGGACACGGTGGTGTGTCATTACCGGGGCACGTTGCTGGACGGGAAGGAGTTTGACTCGTCCTACACCCGGGGCGAGCCGGCGCGGTTCGCGTTGAACCGCGTGATCAAGGGCTGGACCGAGGGCTTGCAGCTCATGTCGGTGGGTTCCAAGTACACGTTCTTCATCCCGGCCGGCCTTGCTTACGGCACCAATGGCAGCCCGCCACGCATCCCTGGCAACTCGACACTTACCTTCGACGTCGAACTGCTCGGCATCCAAGGCAAGACCACCAACGACCCCGCCGCGTCCCCGCAGCCGGCCGTCACCAGCGACATCATCAAGGTCCCCTCCAAGGCCGACCTCGAGAAGGGCGCCAAGATCGAGGTCATCAAGTCCACCGACCTCGAACGCCTCAAGAAGGAGCAGGAAGCCCAAAAGGGGCAGGTCCCCAAGACCACCGGCCCGGCCAAGGTGGACAAGTAACACGGCCCGCGCACGCGGCCGCGCCTCCACGCCCGCGCCGACGCATGAAGCCCTTGCGCCCGCTCGTCCCGGTCGATGCGACCCATGTCCGGGACGGCGGGCGCTTGCTTTGGCACGCCTCGGGTTGCAACTACCTCGGGCTCCTCGACCACCCGCAGGTCCGTGCGGCCTGCGCCACGGCCACCGCCCATGGCCCGCTCCACCCGGGCGCGTCCCGGGCCACCACGGGCGAGCACGCCCTCTACCTCAGGGCCGAGCGTGCCCTTGCCCGGTTCCTTGGATTGAAAACCGCCCTGCTGCTGCCGTCCGGCTACATGGCATCCCTCGTCGCCATGCAGTCCATGACGGCGCTGGCCACGCACGTGGCACTTCATCCGGATGCCCACTCGTGCCTCCGGGACGGCACGAGGCTCTCGGGCCTCAGGGGAATCCGGGGCTGGGACGGCACCCCCGCTGGCTTGCGACGGGCGGTGGCTCGCCTCCCCGCAACCTCGCGGGTGGTGCTCGCGCTCGACGGCGTGGCGCCCGCGGCGGGACATGTCGCGGACCTTCCGGCTTTCCTTGCAGCGTTGCCGCCCATGGGCTGGCTCATGGTGGACGACGCGCACGGCGTGGGCGTGCTCGGGCGCCGCGGCGGCGGTTCCATCGAGCACCATGGCATCCGCGACCCGCGCGTGGTCGTCACGGGGAGCCTTTCCAAGGCCATGGGCGTGCACGGCGGCTTCGTGGCGGGCCCGGAGGCAGTCATTGCGTCAGCACGGGGCGCGCCCGTGTTCGTGGGGACGACGTCCCCGCCTCTGTCGATGCCAGCCGGATTGATGGCGGTGCTCGGGATCCTCCGCCACGAGCCGGGCAGGGTGCGCGCGTTGCAGGAGCGCGCCGCATGGCTGCACCGCCAGCTTGCAGGCGTCCCCGGCGTTTGCTCCGACCCCTCCTCCCCCGTCGTCGCGCTGCACCTCCCGGACAAGGCAACGGCCCGGCGCCTCGGCGCGGCGTTGTCGAGGGCGGGGATTCTTCCGTCGTTCATCCGGTATCCGTCCGGGCCCCGGGACGGGTTCTTCCGGTTCGCGGCAAGCGCGATGCATGAATGGAGCGACCTGGGGCGGTTGGCGGCGGTGATTCGCGGGGCGGCGGGGCCGGGCCGGTTGGACGGCGGCGGGGACGCGTGATGGAGTGGGGCGATGGAGGCGTTGGTTGAGGAATTCATGGTGCATGTGCGCCACGAGCGAGGCCAGGCGGCGAACACGCAGCGGACGTATGCCGCGTTGCTCAACCGCTTCGTGGCATGGGCGGCGGGCCGCGGCCTTGCCTCCGCCCGCGACGTGCGTTCGCAGGACCTGTCGGACTTCCTTGCAAGCGAACGCGCCCGCCCGGCCAAGAAGAAGGGGCCCGGAAGGCCCCGGAAGGGGGCGTTGTCCTCGGCCAGCCTGTATGCGCAGGTGGCTGCCCTGCGCGCGTTCTTCCGGTTCTGCCTCGACGAGGGCTTCGTGAAGACGGACCCGACGGAGAACCTCCCCCTGCCACGCCGATGGCGGACGCTGCCCAAGTCGTTGTCGATGGAAGAGGTGGGGCGGTTGCTGGCGTCGCCGATGCCGGCGACGCCGTCGGGCTTGTGCGACCATGCGGTGCTGGAGGTGGCATACGCGAGCGGGTTGCGGTTGTCGGAGCTGCGGGGCTTGCGGCTGGAGCACGTGCACCTGGAGGCGGGCTTCCTGACGGTGATTGGAAAGGGAGGCAAGGAACGCGTGGTGCCCATGGGGCGCAAGGCCAGGGAAGCCTTGGGGCGTTACCTGGAGGCGGGAAGGCCGTCGCTCGTGACGCCGCGCTCGCCCGCGCTGGTGTTCCTGACGCGGCGCGGGACGGGGTTCGCCCACGTGACGATGTGGCTGCGCATCCGCCGGATGGCGAGGCTTGCCGGGATCGAGCGCCCGTTCACCCCGCACATGCTGAGGCATTCGTTCGCGACGCACCTGATGGAGAACGGGGCGGACCTGAGGGTCATCCAGGAGCTGCTCGGGCACGCCAGCATCGGAACGACCGAGGTGTACACGCACGTGTCGGGCCGGCGTTTGGCCGACGTCCACGAGAAGCACCATCCCCGCGCGAAGGGATGACGTGGACGCCGCCGCGTTCAGCGCGGGGGCTGGGTGGACTTCTCGTCGAGGTTGCGCTGGAGGCGGGCCTTGACCTCGGCAAGGGACGGGTGTGCAACGAGCGCAATGTTGGTGCGGGCTGCGTCCCATTGGCCAAGGCGGAGATGCCACCGCGCGAGGTGCAGGAAGATGCCGTCGCGGTCCTGGTCGTTGTCGGCGAGGGCCAGCGCCTCGTGCCATGCCGCAAGCGCGGTCTCCGCGAGGGACCTTTCGGAGGCCTTGCGTCCCTCGGGCGTGTCGGCCGGCCCGGGCTTCACGCCGTAGTAGGTCTGGGCGAAGTCGAAGGCGTAGCGAAAGTTGTGGGGCCGGAGTCGGCGCACCTCCTTGTAGTGGTCAAGCGCGCGACGGAAGACCTCGGCCTCGTCGCAGCGGTAGTAGGCCATGGCGTCCTTGCGGAAGAGGAAGACGACGGTGCCGAGGTTGTAGCGATAGACGGGCTCGAAGGGGTTGAGGGCGACGGCTTTTTCAAAGGCAGGGAAGGCCTTTTCAATGGGGCCGATGTGGCCGTAGTGGTTGGCGAGGTTGTTCCAGATGGAGGGGTCGCCGGGGTCGAGGCGCGAGGCTTCCTCGAGCTGGGCAATGGCGCCCGGCTCGTCGCCGGTCTCGCCAAGGAAGGCCGCGAAGGCGTTTCGGGCGGCGGCGTATTGGGAGTGCCGCCGGACGATGGCCTCGTAGGCCTTGCACACGCGGTCATTGCGCTCGTCCACCCTGCGCCGGAACGCGAGGTCGGACTCGCGGCGAGGATCCTCGGGCGAAAGCGCGTCGCGTTCGGCCAGCCACCGCCCGATCTCCTCCTCCGCCGCGTCGTCGTCCTCCATCACGACCCGCAGCTCGGCGTACCGCGGGTCCGAGGTGTCCGCGCCGGTGCGAGGCAGGGGGATGGACTGGGCGGCATGGGCGACCCGGTTGGAGAACGCAGCGGGGGCGTTGGTGGACAGGATGACGCTGAGGGCGCCGACCAAGAGGTCGCTCATGACGGCGACGCTAGCGCGAACAGCGGGCCACGTCTTGGGCAACTTCGGGCGCGGGTGGCCATGCAGAAGGATAAAGGGCCGGACCCACTCGGGCCCGGCCCTGGTGACGAGGCCTGATACGCCTTCACCGAGGCGCTCAGATCGGCGGCAGGGCCAACTGGAGACTTCGTGCCCGCACCCTGCCGCCCAGCATGGCCTCTCTGCCAACCCTTGGCGGGCACTGTTCCAACCAACGCAATAATGGACGCCTTGCAAGGGGCGATGTTCAAAGCGTGGTTGCCAGGGTCCATCCACGCGTTGCCACCGTCCCCGTGCGTCGATAGCGTCCGGCCTATGAGCATTCTCGCGGGATATTGCGGTGCCCGAATCCTCGCGCCTTGCGCCGGACTCCTCTGCCTTGCGCTCCACGGCGAGGTCCTGCAACTCCGCGACGGCGCCGCCATCACCGCCAAGGTCGTCGCCGAGAAGAAGGACCACCTGTACGTGGACCTGGGGTTCTCGGTGCTTGCCGTTCCCCGGGCCGACATCGTCAAGGTCTCCAAGGAGTCGGCCACCGGGCAGGTGGCCGGCAAGGCTCCTGCCGTCCACGAATCCAAGTCCGGCCTCTTCGCCGTCGCCACCACGCCCCCGGCCGAACGCCCCGTGCGCGAGTTGGCCCAGACCTTGGGCGAGTCCGTCGTCCAGGTTCGCACCCCGGGCGGCCTTGGCTCCGGGTTCTTCGTCGCCGAGGACGGCCATCTCATCACCAACTTCCATGTCATCGAGGGCGAGACCCGCATCTCCGTGGAGGTCTATCACCAGAAGGACGGCCAGATCGAACGACGCTCGTACAAGGAGGTCCGCATCGTCGCGATGAACAAGTTCGCCGACCTGGCCCTGCTCAAGGTCGAGGACAAGGACGCCCCGCCCTTCAAGCGCGTGCTGGTGGGGGACCCGGACGCCCTCGCCGTGGGCGAGCGCGTGTTCGCGATCGGCAGCCCGCTCGGGCTCGAACGCACCGTCACCGAGGGGATGCTCAGCACCAAGACCCGGCAGATGAACGGCGCCCTGTACCTCCAGACCACCGCCCCCATCAACCCCGGCAACTCCGGCGGCCCCCTCTTCAACCTCCGCGGCGAGGTCGTCGGCGTGAACAACATGAAGCTCACCTACGGCGAGGGCCTTGGCTTCGCCATCCCGTCCGACGAGCTCAAGTACTTCCTCCTGCACCGGGACGCGTTCGCCTACGACAACGACAACCCCAGCAACCCCTTTCGCTACCTCGAGCCTCCCAGCCGCCTCCGGCCCGTGAAGCCCTAAGCCGTAACGATTCAGTTGGGAGGGAAGTGATTGCGAAGCAGATGCTTGTGCAAGCCGAGGCGTGAACGAGGCGCGGGCCGGTACGAGACCCGTAACGAGCGAACGACGAAGGATTGGCGCAAGCAGATCGAGCAAGCACGACCGATCCAACTGCATCGTTACGGCTAAGCCCCGGGCGCACGCGCCCAGCAAAGGACGCTTGTCCCGCGACGGATGCACGGCATCGTCAACGCGTGTCCGAGCGTGATCCTTCCCCGGCAAATGCCGCCCCGCCCTCCCCTGCACTTCCCCGTCGCACCCCAAGGCGCACGCGCCAACCCAACGCCAACCCGCCCAAGAACTACGTCCTCGACACCAACGTCCTCCTCCACGACCCCAACGCCCTGCTCAACTTCAAGGACAACCACGTCCTCGTCCCCATCGAGGTCATCGAGGAGATCGACAAGTTCAAGCGCGAGACCAGCGAGCGCGGCCAGAACGCGCGGTCCGTTTCCCGGCGCCTCGACGCCCTCCGCCGCCAAGGTTCCCTCGCCGAAGGCGTCGTGCTCCCCAACGGCGGCGTCCTCCGCATCATCTTCGAGAAACCCACGGCCCGCGCCCGGTCCGCCGCGCCGGACGCCAGCAACGTCGATTCCCGCATCCTCGCCCTCGCCATCGCCGTCAGCGACGCCGAGCGCGGCCGCCCCACCATCCTTGTCACCAAGGACATCAATCTCCGCCTCAAGGCCGACGTGTACGGGCTCGACGCGGAGGACTACGAGACGGACCAAGTCAACCTCAAGGACCTCTACACAGGCCACTTCGAGGCCACCGTCCCGGCCGGGCGCCTCGCCAACTTCCGCATGCATGGGGAGGTCCCCGTCCCCGAGGGGCCCGCGCGCCATGCCAACCAGTATTGCAGCCTCGTCGAAGAAGGCGCCTCCAAGCGTTCCATACTCGGCCGCATCGACCCCTCCGGAGCCCGTGTCATCCCCCTCCAAGACGTCCAGAACGTCTGGGGCATCCGCCCCAAGAACCGCGAGCAACACTTCGCCCTCGACGCCCTCCTCGACGACCAGGTCAAGCTCGTCACCCTCATGGGCAAGGCCGGCACCGGGAAAACGCTGCTGGCCCTTGCCGCCGGCGTGAAGAAAACCGTCGCCGACCGCGAGTTCCGCCGCCTCCTCGTCGCCCGCCCCACCGTGTCCATGGGCAAGGAACTCGGCTTCCTGCCGGGCTCCCTCGACGAAAAGCTCGCCCCATGGATGCAGCCCATCCACGACGCCCTCGAGCTGCTCGGCGACCTCAACATGGGACGCGAGCACGGCCGCACCTCGGACCTGCTCCGCTCGGGCACCATCATGGTCGAGGCACTCAGCTACATCCGCGGCCGCTCCATCGCCCACCAGTTCATGATCATCGACGAGGCCCAGAACCTCACCCCGCTCGAGGCCAAGACCATCATCACCCGCGTCGGGCAAGGCACGAAGATCATCCTCACCGGCGACCCCTACCAGATCGACAACCCCTACGTCGATGCCGCCTCCAACGGCTTCACCTACATCGTCAACCGCTTCAAGGGCCAGCGCCTCTCCGCCCATGTCGAGCTCGCCCAAGGCGAACGGTCCGAGCTCGCTGAGGTCGCCGCCAACATCCTCTAGCCCACCGACCCGCGCCCGCCATGCCCATGCTTCCGGAGGAGCTTCAAGGCGACCTCCATGTCCTTGGGGAGGGGTGCCTCGGCGGCGAACGGCTCGCCCGTGGCGGGGTTGGGCAGCACGAGGCGCGATGCGTGCAACGCAAGGCGCGGGGTCAACGCGCGTTCCTCCTCGCCCGGCTTCGGCCGGTAGCCCCGCTTCAACTGGCTTAGATACAGGCGACGCCCGCCTCCATACAACGGGTCCGCAAGGATGGGAAATCCCGCGGCCATGAGATGGACGCGGATCTGGTGCGTGCGGCCCGTCTCCGGACGGCATTCCACCAGCGCCATGCCCCCGAAGTCCTCCCGCACGACGAACCGCGTGAGCGCCTTCTTGCCATCCGTCGCCCATCGCATGCGCGAGGGATCCTCGCGGTCGGGCCGGAGCTTGAGGTCGATCTCGAACTCCGGCGGGGGCGACCCCGAGACAAGCGCGAGGTAGGTCTTGGACGGGACGCCATTGCCGAACATCTCCGCAAGGTGGACGAGCGTGGGCCGGTCCTTGGCGAGCAGCAGCACGCCCGACGTCTCGAAGTCGAGCCGGTGGGCGTTGGCGAGGTAGATGATGGCGCGCCCCCCGGCCCACGGCTTGCGCGCCTCGATGCCCTCATGCAGCAGGCGCATCAGGTTCGGGCGCTCCCGGTCGTATCGGTCCGGGGAGACGAGCAGGCCGGCGGGCTTGTCGAGGGCGAGGAGGTGCGCGTCCTCGGCAAGGACGGGCACCTCCCAAAACCCGCGGCCGGCGCCGGCGGAAAGCTTGATGGGGGCGTTCGGGATGGCGCGGGACATGTCAGGGCTTTCCGGCCCCGAGGTGATGCGCGATGAACGCGAGCTGGTCGCTGCGTTCCTCAATGATCTTGGCGGTGGGCTTGCCCGCGCCGTGCCCGGCCTTGGTCTCGATCCGGATCAGGACGGGGGCGTTGCCGGACTGCACCTCCT
>CAIYFP010000257.1 GCA_903925515.1 uncultured Verrucomicrobiota bacterium | reverse complement strand
GGAGGCGTGCCTTGCGCGGGTTCCCCGTCCTTCGCCGCCGGAGGCGCGGATGCCGAGACGCCCGGCGGAGGTGATTCCCGGGCTGGACGAGGTGGTGCACCCGGTCCTGATCCGGCTGGCGGGTGCGTTCCTTGACCAAGGGGTGGCGTACTGGCCCATGCCCCTCCGGTGCGACGGGTTCTTCCGGGCGTGCGTGCAGTTGATGGGGTTGCCGGCCGCCGCGGAGCCGCCCGGGCTGGAGGGACTGCGGGCGGCGTTCGGCGCGTTCGCAGGGACGCGGCTGGGGGCGGAGGATGCGATCTTGCAATGCCTTGCGGAGCTGGGCGTGCCCCTGGCCGACTGGGAGGACTTCGTCGCGGCGGAGTTGCTCGCGTTGCCGGGATGGGCGGGGATGATGTCGGTCTTGGAGGCGCGTCCGGGCTTGGCGCCGCACATCGTGGTTCCATCAAGCCTCAGGGACTTTCTTGCTGTCCGGCTGGTCATGGAGGTGACGGCGGTCCGGCGGGCGATGGGCACGGCGTCGGCATGGCGGGAGCGCCGCGTGGCCCGCGCGGCGGGCAGCCACCTCGCGGACGTGGCGGCGGTTTTTGACGCGTTGCAGGTGACGGGCATCGGGCCGTCCGTGCTGGGCGGGCTGGGCAACGATGCCGTCGAACGTCTTGTGGGCGCGGTGCTGGCGGCGGGATCCCTTGAGCGTCGGCGCCTGCTGCATCTTGCGTACGAGCGCCGGCATGAACGGCTGGTTTTGGTGCCGCTAAGCAAGCACCTGCGGCTGGGGAAGGTCGCGATGCCGCCGGGACGCCCGACGGCGCAGGTGATTTTCTGCATCGACGACCGCGAGGAATCGATCCGGCGCGCGATCGAGGAGATCGAGCCGACGGTGGAGACCCACGGGGCTGCGGGGTTCTTCGGGTGCGCGATCGATTATGCGGGCATCGACGACGCGGGGCCGGTCGCCCTTTGCCCGGTCGTGGTGACGCCGCAGCATGCGGTGCGGGAGGGCCCGGCGGAGGGTCATGCGGAGGTTCACGAGAGGCGCCAAGCACTGCGCCGGCTGTGGTCGCGGTGGACGCGTTCGGCCAATGTTTCCTCGCAGACCATGGTGCGCGGGGTCTTCAGCACCGTGGCGCTCGGCTTCGTCAGCCTGTTCCCGTTGGTCCTGCGCGTCCTGACGCCGCTTTCCTACGGCCGGCTGATACGGTGGCTGAACGCGCGGTTCCTGCCGGAGCCGCGCACGGAGCTTCGGTTCATGCGGCACGACGAGTCGGCGCGGGAGGCGACGCGCGGCTTGTTCCTTGGGTTCAGCATCGGGGAGATGGCGGACCGCGTGAGCAACGTGCTGGCGCCCATGGGGCTTCGGGGCGGGCACGCCCGGCTGGTGGTGATCCTTGGGCACGGCTCGACGAGCCTGAACAACCCGCACGAGTCGGCGTATGACTGCGGCGCGTGCGGCGGGCGGCAAGGGGGGCCGAACGCCCGGTTGTTCGCGACGCTGGCGAACCACCCGGACGTGCGCGCCGAGCTGAAGGGTCGCGGGCTTGTGATCCCGGAGGACACATGGTTCGTGGGCGGCTACCACGACACGTGCAGCGACGACATCGACCTGTTCGACCTCGACCGGCTGCCGCCCGGCCATCAACCGGACCTTGCGAGGCTCAGCGGGGTGTTCGACGAGGCCCGGAGACGGAACGCGCACGAAAGGACGCGCCGCTTCGAGGTGGTGGACCCGCGCACGCCATGGGAGGCCGCGCTGCGCCACGTGATGCAGCGCTCGGAGCACCTTGGCGAGCCAAGGCCCGAATACGGTCACTCGACGAACGCCGTCGCGTTCGTGGGGCGGCGCGACGTGACGCGGGGGCTGTTCCTTGACCGCCGGGCGTTCCTCATTTCGTACGACCCGACATCGGACCCGACGTCGCGGTTCCTCGGGAACATCCTTGGCGCGGTGATCCCGGTCTGCGGGGGCATCAG
Organism: uncultured Verrucomicrobiota bacterium; assembly: GCA_903925515.1. GTDB lineage: Bacteria > Verrucomicrobiota > Verrucomicrobiia > Limisphaerales > UBA9464 > UBA6176. Next base: position 12,219 of record CAIYFP010000257.1, on the reverse strand, counting down.
CCTTGAGTACTACTTTTCGACGGTGGACAACGAGGTGCTGGGGTGCGGGACGAAGCTTCCGCACAACGTGACGGGGCTCGTGGGGGTGATGAACGGGATGCAGAGCGACCTGCGGACGGGCCTGACATGGCAGATGGTGGAGATCCACGAGCCGGTGCGGATCCTGTTCGTGGTGGAGAACAAGCCGGACGTGGTGTTGCGGGTGATCCATGCGAACGCCGAGCTGAAGGAATGGCTGGAGAACCGCTGGATCCGGCTCGCGTGCCTTGACCCGGACGACGCCTCCATCGCCATCTACCGGGGCGCCGGAATCTTCGAGGCGCTGGAGGGCGACGACGTGCCGTTGCTGCGGGTCCGGTGCTCGTCGGACCACTACCGGGGGCAACGCGGGCATCTTTCCCTCGCGCGGATCGACGCCGGGCGACCCGGCGGGACGACGATGCGCGGCGGGTGCTGCGAGGCGCCGGGCCGCGACGAAGGGAACCCAAAGCCGTGAACTCACTCCTTGTCATGGCGCTCGGCCTGCCGGGCGCGTTGTTCCTTGCGTCGGGCCTGTCATGGCTCGCGGGCTACAAGCCCCCCGAGCGGGCGGTGTGGCGCGCCACGAAGGCGGCCTACCTGTTCGCGTTCCTTGTGTTCTCGGCGGAGGCGGTCCGGCTGCTGTTCCTGCACGACCCCGACGTGGACCTCCGGATGGGGGAATGGTTTGCGACGTCGCACACCCACTTTGGGCTGGAGCTGTTGTTCGACCACCTCTCGGTGCCGGTGCTGTGGCTGGCATCCCTGCTCGTGGGGATCGTGGCCGCGTTCTCGGGGCGCTACATGCACCGGGACCCGGGATTCCACCGCTACTTCAACCTCCTCAACCTGTTCGGCTTCGGCGCGTTCCTCGTGGCGGCGGCGGGCTCGGTGGAGTTCCTGATGGCGGGCTGGGAGCTGGTCGGGATCACGTCGGTCCTGTTGATTGGCTTCTTCCAGGACCGCCCGGAGCCCGTGTCGAACGGGCTGCGGGTGTACGGCTACTACCGGGTCGCGGACATCTTCCTCGTGGCGGCGGTCCTGCTGGGGCACCTGTGGTTCGGCGGGATCGAGTTTGCCCACCTGCCGGGGGGCCATGCCACGGCGGGGTCCGAGTCCGGCGACCTGCGGGTGACGGTGACGGCGCTGCTGTTGATCCTCGCGGCGTGCGGCAAGTCCTCGGTGGGCCCGTTCTTCGGATGGCTGCCAAGGGCCATGGAGGGCCCGACGCCTTCGAGCGCGATCTTTTATGGGGCGGTGTCGGTGCATCTCGGCGTGTTCCTGCTGCTGCGGGCATGGCCGCTCGTGCATGCGTCGAAGGTGGCGACATGGGCGCTGGTCGTGATCGGGGGCGGCTCGGCGTTGATGGGGACGCTGCTGCACCGCAGCGCGAACGACGCGAAGACGATGCTGGCCCACGCGACGCAGACGCAGCTCGGGATCATCTTCATGGAGGTGGGCCTCGGGTGGACCGGCGTGGCCGCGTTTCACCTGACGGGGCACGCGATCGTCCGGACGGCCCAGTTCCTGCGGGCGCCGTCGTTGCTGCATGACCATCACCATGTGCACGCGGCGGCCGGGGGTTCCCTGTCGCCGACGGGCGAGCACCTCGAGGCGCTGGTGCCACGGAAGGCCCAGCTTTGGCTTTACCGGATGGCGATGGGCGCGGGCTTCTACGAGGCCATCCTTGCGCGGGTGTTGCTGCGGCCGTTGACCCGGCTGGCCGAAGGCTTGATAAGCCTCGAGCCCTCGCCCGGTGCCGGGCGCGGGCATGGCGCGGGGAATCTTCAAGGGGAGGAGGCCGGACGATGAACGACACGCTTCCCCTGCCCCTGCTGACGGCCGCGGTGGCGGCGTTGATTGCGGGCTCGTTGCCGGTGGGCGGGCCGTCGTTCCGGCGCGGATGCTCGGTGCTTTCAACGCTCGTGGCCGCCGTCTGCATCGCATGGGCGATCGGGCTGGCGCCCGCCGGGACGACGGGGGCATGGGCGGACCCATGGGTTCCGTTGCTGGCGTTGCAGGGGCCGGACGGATGGCTGCTGCTCGCGTTGTGCCTGATCACGGGCTGCCTCGTGGCGGCGGCGCCCGCGCGCGACGTGAAGGACGGCGTGACCGGGGGAACGGTCTTCCTGTGCGCGGCGAACGTGCTGGCGCACGCAGGGACGAGCCCGTTGGCGATGGGGCTTGGATGGGCGTTGACGGCCGTGCCTTTCCTTGTGGGCAAGAAGGCAATGGGCGGGGCGGGCAGGCATTGGCTGGTGCCGATGCTCGGGAGCACGGCGGCGTTCGCGGCGGCGAGCGTGCTGGCGCGGGACGGGGCGGGGACGGGCACGATTGCATGGCTGCTGGTGCTGGTGGCGGTGGTGGCGCGGAAGGGATTGTTCCCGTTCCACGGCTGGGTGGTGCGGATGTTCCATGAGACGCCGTTGGCATGGGTGGCGGTGGCGTTCAACGGGCGGCTCGGGAGCCTCCTGCTGCTGCGGTTCGAGTCGAGCGTCGAGGGAATCCCGGGATGGGTCGTGGACGCGGCGTCGGTGCTGGTGATCGCCTCGGCGGTGGTATGCAGCCTGCGGGGGTTGGTGGAGAAGGAGCCCCGACGATTGCTGGGCTACTTGTTCGTGGGGCAGTCCGGGCTCGTGCTGGGAGGGGTGGTCTCGGTGAACGAGGAGGGGTTCACCGGTTCCCTGATGCACTGGCTGACGGTCGCGGTCGCGTCCTCGGGGCTCATGGCGTTGCTGCGGCTGATGCAGTCACGGTTGCCGGGCATGGACTGGGCGATGCGCACTCCCGGGCTCGCGCGTTCGGCGCCGAGACTGGCGACGTTCTTCCTCGTGTTCGCGCTGGCCTTGGCCGGGTTGCCCGGGACGCTGGGGTATTGCTCGCAGGACCTCGTGCTCGGGGGTGCGACGGAACATTCTTTCGCCATGGGCATGGTCCTCGCCATGACGTCGGCGCTCAACGCCATCGCGGTGTTCCGGATCTACACCCAACTGTTCCTTGGCGTGCGGCCGCGGGATGCCGTGACGGTGCCGGACCTCCTCGCACGGGAACGCTGGCCCATGGTCGCATGCATCGTGTTCCTGCTGGCCGGGGGCCTGTTTCCGGCGTCGGTCATCCGCTGGAAGGTGCCGGACCTGCCGCGCCACGAGGCGGGCCGTCGGCATTGACTTCAGGGTCTCCCGAAGGCCTCGGCACGGCCGGACGGCAGGCGTCCGAGATGATGAATGATGAAGCCGTGGAGGAAGGGCTTCATGAGGCGGGCGGCGGCGGGGTCGGGCTCGATGCCGGGAAGGTCGGGCCAGTCCACGTCGAGCAGCATCGCAAGGAGATCGCGGCCTGCCGAGGGCAGCGAGGTCTCGCCCGGGTCCGGCTCAAGGCCAAGGCAGGCAAGGAGCTTGGTCTCGAAAGCAAGCACCGACCGGGCGGCGGGTGGGTGCGCGACGATGTGCCGGATGAAGCAGTCGAAGAGCAAGGCGACCTCCGGGATGGGCGTGTCGGGCTCGGTCGCCAACTCCACGGCATGGACGGCGTAGGCCGCCATGGCGAGGACGTGCAGGTCCCGCGCCAGCGCGTCGTGCCGCCGCACGACCACGACCTCGGACAGGGTGTGCAGCGTGGAGCGGTTGCTGCGGACGAAGGCAAGGTCGGCGGCGACGAAGAGGTCGAGCTTGCCGAGGAAGGGCGACTTGGGACGGCGGGCGCCCTTGGCAACGGTCGCGATCCTCCCGGCCTCGGCCGTCAGCCAATGGACGACAAGGCTGGTCTCGGACAGGGGCCGGAGACGGATCACGATGCCATGGGCGCGTTCAAGCATGGCGCGGCGGCAACGCGAGCGACGCGGGCGGGATCACCGCGCCCACCTTGCTCAGGATGGCGTTCTCGCGGCGCTTCATCCGGCGACGCGCAACGGGCTCAAGGTCGTCCTCGCCCGCAAGGTGCAGAAGCCCGTGGATGATGTACCGACCCAGCTCGGACTCCCATGTGGCATGGAACTCGGCGGCATGGCTCACGGCGTCGGGAACGGAGATGAACAACTCCCCGGAAAGGCGCGAGGGGGAAGAGCCGTGGTCGAAGGTGATGATGTCGGTGGAACCCTCGTGCCGGAGGAACTGGAGGTTGAGCCGCGTGATTTCCCGGGTGCCGACGAGGTGGATGGCGAGGGAGGCATCGGCATGGAGGGCATCGAGGCTGGCGAGGGTCCAGCGCCGGACGGCCGCAAGGGAGACGCGTCGTCCGGCCTGGCGGTTGGCAAGGACGATCTCGCGGCCCGAAGGCGGGTGAGGACGAGAAGGCAAGGCAACGGGGCGGGAGAGGGGTTCAGGCAGGGGGCTGGGTGCCGCGATGACGTTCGTAGGCATGCACGATGCGCTGCACCAAGGGATGCCGAACGACGTCCTTCTTGTCGAAGGTGACCAAGGCGATGCCCTCGACGCCATGGAGGGCCTGGGCGGCCTCGATGAGTCCGGAGCGCTTGGTGCGGGGGAGGTCGATCTGGGTTGGGTCGCCGGTGATGACGGCCTTGGAGCCGAACCCGAGCCGGGTCAGGAACATGAGCATCTGCTCGCCGGTCGTGTTCTGGGCCTCGTCGAGAATGATGAAGGACTGGTTGAGGGTTCGCCCGCGCATGTAGGCGAGGGGGGCAATCTCGATGACGGCCTTCTCCATGCTCCGCTGGATCTCGTCGGCGGGCATCATGTCGTGCAGGGCGTCGTGAAGGGGCCGAAGGTAGGGGTCGAGCTTCTGGTACAAGTCGCCGGGCAGGAAGCCGAGGGCCTCGCCCGCCTCGACGGCAGGGCGCGTGAGGATGATGCGGCCGACCTTGCCCTCCTTGAGGGCGTTCACGGCGAGGGCCATGGCGAGGTAGGTCTTGCCGGTGCCGGCCGGGCCGATGCCAAAGGTGATGTCATGGTCGCGGATGGCCTCGACGTAGCGGCGCTGGCCGACCGTCTTGGGATAGACGGGCGCCTTCTTGGTGGAGGTGGCGAGCTTTTGGCTGAAGAGGTCTTGGAGCGCGACCGATCCGTCGTGGCGAGCCACGTGGAGGGCATGGGTAAAGTCGCGGGAGCGGATGACGTTGCCGGCCTTTTGATGCTCGCCCAGCGTCTGGAACAGGTGGGTCGCGGTGGCGACGGCGTCGGCAGGGCCCTCGATGCGGATCATGCCATCTCGGACGGTGACATGGACCCCGAGCTCCTTCTCGAGGGACCTGAGGTTGCGTTCGTCGCCGCCGAACACGGCCTGGGCGGCGCGTGCGTTTTCAAGGTGGAGCGTTTCCGTGGTCATGCCGTCGGGGCAGGAGACAGCAAGGGGGCACACCGGGCAAGGGACGAACGGAGGGGCGGCGGCCGTGCGAAGGAAAACGTCCCGAGCCGCGCGGGGAGCCACGCCTTATGCTGGAAGGAAATTGAGGGGGAACCTAGCGACCCTCGGTCAAGCCGGCGGGAAGGCCGGACTCCCAGCTCCTGGGAGTGGACCACGGGCGGGTGCTCAGCTCGTCCTCGGACTTGCAGCCGGCGACGAGGAAGGAAGCGAACGCAACGAGAAGGATGGCAAGGAGGGAACGGCTCGACTTCATGGAGTCCTAATACAGGACTTGGTCATTTTCGGCAATGCGCACGTCGCCCTGGCGCCATGCGGGGATGACGTTGGCGATGGCACGGTTGGCCTCGACGGAGACGACGGCCACCTTGCCGATGAGCTTGCTGCCGCGGCGGACCAGGAATTCGCCGCGCTCCTTGACGCCTTGGTTTTCGCCGATGTCGAGAAGCACGAAGTCCTGGAGGGGGCCGACGGCGAGGATGTTGCCCTTGAGGCCATCCGGCATCTTCACCTTCTCGTCCGGGGCCTCATACTTGGCGAGACGGTTTTCAAGTCGGCCGATGCGCTTGAGGAAGATGACCTTTTCGTCCTCGAGGGCGAGCTTGGCCTCGGAGGTCTTCTTCAGGTCGGCACGCAACTGGACGACTTGGTCGGGCTTGACGCCGAGGGCCTGCCACTGGGCGAGCTCGGCCTGGGCCTCGTTCCTTTCCTTGGTGGTCTTGGCGAGGTTGGCGTCGAGTTGGTCGGCACGTTTCTTGTTGTTGGCGGCGGCCACCGACGCCTCGTCCAGCTGGACCTTGGTGGTGTCGAGTTCCTTGGACTTCGACTCCAGCTCGGTCTTGGTCTTCTTCAGGTCCCCCTCGGTCTTGGTGAGGGTGCCGCGCGTCTCCTCCAGCGACTGCGTCGTGGAGGCGAGGTTGGTGCGGAGATCCTTCACCGTGGGTTCGGTGACGAGGAACGACACGACGAGGCTGCCAATGGCAGCGAGGACTGCGAGAATGAGGGCGACGCGCAACATGACAGGAACTGTTTGAGGCAGGCTATGGGAGGCCCAATCGCGGTGTCAACGACGGCGGCGGGGAAGTTCTGCGCACGCGCCGTCGCGCGGTTCCCGAGGGGCTCAAGGCGAGCCTTGGGGCTTCGCCGGGAGATGGGTCTGCGTGGCGTTCGTGACGGAGGCGCCGCGTGCTGCACGACCCCGGAACGTGGCGATGCCCCGGATGTCGTTGAACATCACGAAGGCCATCAACGACAGCAGCAACGCCCCCGAGGCCAGCGTCACGAGCTCCTGCAACCGTGGCGGGATGCGGCGGAACGTGACGATCTCGACCAAGGAGAACAGGATGTGGCCGCCGTCGAGCACCGGCAGCGGCAGGAGGTTCAGCAACGCGAGGTTGATGTTGAGCACCACCATGAGCGCCAGCGCCCGCCGCAGGTCCACCTTCAGCTCCGAGGCCAGCATCCCGAAGATGCGAACCGGCCCGTTCAGGTTCTCCACGCCCACCCGGGATGCCTTGGGATGCACCATCGCCTGGAAGAACTGCCCGATGCGCTGGACCGTGCCGGACACCTGCTTCCATGGGGTCGGGCCTGGCCGCTGCACCGTGTACACGGGCTCGGCCGCCGGCCCCAGCAGCACGCCGATGCGCCCCACCTTTGCCTCCGGGTCCAGCCTCGGCGTCACGCGCATCCGCACCGCCTGCCCCGACCGGGTCACCTCCAGCTCGGCTTCCTTGCCCGCCCGTGCCTGGATCAAGTCCACCAACTGTCGTTGCCCCACCACCTGGACCCCGTCGAAGGACACCAGCAGGTCTCCCTCGCGTATCCCGGCCGCCTCGGCGGGCGAGCCGGGGTTGACCTGCCGGATGGCCGGGTGGTCGCGCGGCCCGATGCGGAGATACTTGAGCTTCAGGTCCGCTTGGTAGTCCGTCGGGACCGTCACGATGGCCTTCGCGCCATGGGTCCGCTCAAGGGACAGCGTCAGCACGTTGGTCAACGCCAAGGCCGCCTCCACCTGGATGTCCTCCCAGCTCGACACCGCCTTGCCCTGCACGGAGAGGATGCGGTCGCCCTCGCGCACGCCGGCGAGTTCCTCGGGCGATCCCGGCTTGATGTAGCCCACCACCGTGTGGTTCAGCGCCACGGGCAACCCCACCCACCAGACGACGGACGCAAGCGCGAAGGCGAGCACCCCGTTCATCGTCGGCCCGGCCAGCGCCACCGCGATCTTGGCCTGCGGCGAGATCGCGGGGACGTTGGTCCCGGCAGGGCCTTCGAGCGCCTCGGACGTGATCATTTGCGGGAGCTTCACGAAGCCGCCCAAGGGGATCCATCGCAGCGCCCACAGCACCCCGTGGCGGTCCGTCCATGAGAACACCCGGGGACCGAACCCGATGGAGAAGCCCTCGATGCGAAGGCCCAGCCAACGCGCCATCCGGTAGTGGCCGTACTCATGCACGAAGATCGCCAGCCCAAAGAGGACCGCGACGCCCAACGCAATGACCAACCCGGCGACGATCGATGCCATGTCTCCCGGCACCCTAGCCGCATCCCCGCGAACGGCCCAAGAAGGATTCCCGGTCGCTGCATGGATGGGCGTCCTCTCCCAAGTCCTCGCTTAACGAGGAGGGAATCTCTCGATCCCCATGCGGGCGGGTTGCGACAGGCTGCGTGCCCACGCGCCGCCGTGGCGGATGGGCGACCGCGTCATGGGCTCGGGTGGGCTCATCCGACGCGACCTTCGCGTCCATCTGCCAGAGAGCCGGAGGCTTCCCGGCTGGTCGCCGGTGGTCGAGGAGCGAGGCGATGACCCCACCGGGAACCCGCGCGAACGTGAACCCCGACATCCCGGCAGGGATGCGATGCCAGCGCCGGGGGCGGGACTGGGCTGGCACCCCTTCCGGGTGCGGAGGGCGATGGGAACCGGTGACTGGTGGCATCGCCTCGCTCAACAACCGGCTACCGCCTTCGTGTGATCAAAGACAGCGTCTTGTTCGGCGATCCCACGCGTCAGGAGGCGGGGGATTTCTCACACGAAGGGGCCGCGCATCCCTTCTGGAACCCATGCCGCGCGCCGTGCCATCCTGCGGCCCACGTGCGAGAGCGCTGGCAAAAACTCCTCGAGAACGCCGAGACCGGGCTGCTGAAGGTCATCTTTGAGCGGCGCCCCACGCGGAGGGAGGCCGCCGTCCAAGGCGTGCTGTTCTGCATGGCCCAGGCGTTCGCCGGCGCCGTCAAGCTGCGCCGCGTCCTCTACAACGCCCGCATCCTGCGCGATGCCACCCTCGGGGTGCAGGTCATCGCCGTTGGGAACCTCACCGTGGGAGGCACCGGCAAGACCCCGGTGGTGGAGAAGTTCGCGCGCGCCTTGCAGGACGCCGGACGGAAGGTTGCGATCCTCTCGCGGGGCTATCGATCCCGCCCCAAGCCATTCGTGGAACGCCTCCGCGACAAGCTGCTTCTCCGCGACGACACCACCCCCCCGCGCATCGTCAGCGACGGCCAATCGCTCCTCCTCGACTCCCTCTCCTCCGGCGACGAGCCCTACATGCTCGCGTCCAACCTCCGCGACGTGGTCGTCCTCGTGGACAAGGACCGCGTGAAGGCGGGCCGGTACGCCGTCGAGAAGTTCGGGTGCGACACCCTGCTTCTGGACGACGGCTTCCAGTACTGGCGGCTGCGCGGGCGCCGCACCGACGTGGTGCTCGTGGACTCGCAGCAGCCGTTCGGCAACGGCTTCATGCTCCCGCGGGGCACCCTTCGCGAGCCCCCCTCCCACCTGCGTCGTGCCAACGTCGTCTTCCTCACCAAGGTGGACCGCTCAAGCCCCGCGAGCTCCGGCGCCATGGACCAGCTCCGCGCGAGGGTTGCCCAGCTCAACCCCTCCGCCGAGATCATCGAGTGCGTGCATCACCCCCTCTACTTCGAGAACGTCTTCTCCGAGGAACGGCATGGGCTCGGCTTCATCCGGGGGCGCAAGGTCGCCTCCCTCAGCGGCATCGCCCAGCCCGAGAGCTTCGAGGCCAAGCTCGTGGACCTCGGGGCCGAAATCGTCCTCGCCCGCCGCTTCGCCGACCATCATCGGTTCGACCAGCTCGAGATCCTCGAGGCCATCAACCGGGCCAAGAAACGCGGCGCCACCTGCCTCGTCACCACCCAGAAGGACGCCGTCCGCTTCCCCAAGATCGACCGGCGCGACCTCCCCATCTTCTTCATGCGCGTCGAGATCCAGGTCACGGCCGGCGCCAAGGGCTTCGAGGAGTGCGTCTCGCGCATCTGCTTCCGTTGAAGACCATCCCGGCGCCCATGCCGCCCACGACGCCGGATCCAGCCTCGGGCCGGACGTGCCCGCCAACCCGAACCCCCACGGCGGCCCGTGGGGCGAGGTCGCCCGCACGATGCGCCTCGCGCCCGTCCCGGCAACCTGCCGTGCCCGATGCGTCCGTGTCGGCCCGCGGCGGCGGTTTGTCTCTTCACGCCCCTCCTGTCCCTCGCCAACCTGATCGGCCGTGAAGCTGCTCTTCTCCGAGGCCACCCCCGACTATTCCCGATACCTGTACCCGTACGTCGTGTGGGCGTTCCTTGAGCCGGGCGAGACCCCGGCCGACGCCTTCCGCTCGGGATTCCTCCCGGCGTCGCCCGACATGGACCGGTTCTACCTTGTCCGGAGCCTTCGCCTCCCGCTCGCCGAGTGGAGGCCGTCATCCGAGAACCGCCGGATGCTGCGGAAGTCCGAAGGCATCCGGGCGCGCCTTGTGCCGATTGCCGAGTTCGACGTCACGGAGGCGCGGCGCGCGCGCTGGCTGGACTTCGCCGACCAGCGCTTCGGGCATGGAATCTTCCCGGCCGAACGCCTTGCGCGGTTGCTTGCGGGCCGGGTGATCACCCATGTCCTGCACTTCGAGGAAGACGTCCCGGGCGGGCTTCCCCGCGACGTGGGCTCCGTCCTCATGCACGTGTCGCCCCCGCGCCTCGCGTACTACTACTACGCGTTCTACGACCTGTCGGACCGGTCGAGGAACCTCGGCATGGCCCTCATGACACGGGCCGCCGAATGGTTCGCCCATGCCGGGTTCTGCCACCTGTACCTCGGCACGTGCGTCACGTCGCGTGCCCGGTACAAGCTCCAGTTCCGCCCCATGGAGTTCTTCAACGGCATGCGCTGGTCGCGGGACCTGGACGAGCTCAGGCACCTGCTCGACACCCCGGCCGAGACGCGCCATCGGCTCGACACGCCGGACTTCCTTGCGTTCCAGCCGGGTTCGCCCTCCGAGCTGGCCGCCGCGTCGCCCTTCACGACCATGCCTTGAGACTGTCCTCCCGCAGACCCGACGCCCACCCCATCACGCGCATCACCGCGAGCCCGTCGTCCAGGCCACGGGCTGCGTCCATGCCCGCTTGAACGGATGCTCCACGCTGGGCACGTCCGGCGCGGCCGAGGATTCCACGATCGCACGCACGTACAACTCGTCGCCGCGCAGCGTGTACGACGCCCTTGTGCCGCGCGCCTCCGCAAGCACCTCCCCGATCCGCGGCCCGTCCCCGGACGCGTAATCCAGCGTCGTCTCCACCACCGTTCCGTCCGGGTCCCGACGAGGCCGCCCCTCCAGCCGCACGCCGCGGCGCGTGCCGATGAACCGGGTGACGAACCGCTCGCCCGGCCTTGGCTGAATCCGCAGCGACAACGTCCGGCGCGCGGCGTCATACCCCACGTCGTCCAGCACGACGCCCGTCGTCGCGTAGAAGTCCCCGGACTCCATCGCCCGCACCAGCGAGTCGGGCGTGAGGAACCGGGACCGCACCATGACCCATGCGCGGCCGGGCGGCGCGCGGACCTTGTTGCCTTGATAGTCGTGCGAGTCGTCCGTCGCGATGCCCAACAACGGCGCCGCGCCCATCCCGGCAATTCGCAGCGTGTTGGCGATGTCCCACACCTCGTCGGTGGACGGGTGCCGGGCGTCGCCCGGGTCGTTGTCGGCGTCCACCCCGTTCCAGATCTCGAAGAAGCGCTCGTCCAGCACGGAGGCAAGGTCCTCGGCGGTGACGCCCCACTTGTAGTTGGGGTGGTTGACGTGCACGAGCACGCGGCGGCCCCCGGGCGCCGCCGCCTCCCGCACCGCCTTCAAGGCGCTGCGCAGGACCTCCGGCACCGTGTCGCCCCTCTGCTCCGGGACGGGGCGGTCGAGGTTGACGGCCCCGATGTGGATGGCCCGGCCATTGCGGGCGTTCTGGGTGATCTCCTCGGCGTCCACGAGCAGGAACCGCCCGGCCTGCTCCAGCCGGGCCCGGTACTCGGATAGCGGCTTGAGGCGGATTTCGGGCGCGCCGTTCGTCGGGTTGCGACGCCGCTCCACCCAATGCTCGCCCCACGCCCGAGCGTACTCCGCCACGGCATCCCTTGGCCGGGCCGACGCCCGCCACGGCTCGCTCCGGCCCCTCGACAGCACGTCCTTCTCGGTCACCCACCGGTCCCCCATCGCCATGCGGTTGTGCTCCGACAATGCAAGGAACTGATACCCATGGCGCTGGTACCAGCGCGCCACCACCTCGGGGAAGTCGTCGCCGTCGGACCACAACGTGTGCGTGTGGAGGTTTCCCTTCCACCAGCGCGGGGCGTCCTCCGCGCCCACCACCCTCCATGCGAGCACCATGGCCCATGCCCATGTCATCCAGCCGCGAGTCATCCGCCAAGCCCACCCTCGGGCCGACGTCGCGACAAGGGCCAATTCGTCGGGCCTCGCACCCGCGCGATCCACCCAACCGCACGGTTGGCATTCTGCCCCGGCATCGGTAAGGAAACAGCACGACAATGTCTGCCTCCACCGATTCACGCGTCCCCGTCACCGTCCTCACCGGCTTCCTTGGCGCCGGCAAGACCACCCT
>CAIYFP010000256.1 GCA_903925515.1 uncultured Verrucomicrobiota bacterium | reverse complement strand
GATTCGCCCTCGCGGGGATCGAGGATGTTGACCATGAGCCGCACGACCGAGCGCGGGGTGTAGAACTCGCCGGCCTTCTTGTTGGTGGCGTCGGCGAATTGCTTGATCAGGTATTCGTAAGCCTGCCCGAGGATGTCGGCCTCGGCGGCGGCGTTCCCGAGGGGCAAGGCGGAGAAGTGCTCGATGAGGTCGCGCAGCAACTTGTCCGGCAGGCGATCCTTGTTGGTCCATTGGGCGTCGCCAAAGATGCCGTACAGGGTTTCTGGGTTCGCTTGCTCGATGCCGCGCAAGGCGGCCTGGAGCGCCTGCCCGACGTTGACGGTGACCTTGCGCACGTCGCGCCAGTGACAGCCCTCGGGGACTTGAAATCGGTAGTTTTCCGGGAACAGGGCCGACTCCTCATCGCCCCCGAACTCCCTGAGCGCCGCCGCGTGCTCCTCGTCGTGGACATCGGAGAGCCTCTTGAAGAAGAGCAGCGGGAAGATGTAGGTCTTGAAGTCGGCGGCATCGACGGGGCCCTTCAGGAGCCATGCGGCCTTCCAGAGGTGGGATTCGAGCTGGGAGAGGGTGACGGGCTCGCCTTGCATGGGATGGGATGGGATGGGAAAGGACAAAGGGTCCGCCTCACCGTGGAAGTCGCGGCCCCCCCTTGCTCGAAGGTGATTGCAGGAGGAACGATGCGGCCATGGGTTGCGCGGAGGAACGGAATCCAGGGCGAGGCCTTGGGTTCTGGCCAACCGGGGAAAGATCATGGGGCTTCATGGATCGTCGAGGCATCGCGCATGCCCAACCTGGAAAAGCATCAGCCGGGATGCTGTGGGTTGCCAAGGGTGAAATGACGTCGCGGTCCGTCATGGGCATCCCCTCGATTTGCGCCTGAGTATGGGTTGCCGGCTGGGGCGTGGGCGATGGGAGTAGATGGACCGTGGCTCCGCACGTTTTGCAGCCGTGGCGGCCGGTTTGATCCAACGAGCGCGGCAACACCAAGGATTGCGCGAGGGATCCGGGAAGGCGCGCAGGGTGGGACAGGCGATCTCCCCACGAACCGAGCCGGGCCGGAAGCGTCGCCGGCGGTTTCCGTAGGTCGGAGGGGAAGCAGAGCTCATGAAGTTCCTGCGGCTCCATGGCCGGAGCGGGCGGCAGGGCAACTCGATTGAGATGTCATGGACGGTGTCACGACCCATGAACGGCCATGGGGATGGCAGGTTCAGCCCGCAGGCGGATGTTATGGATGAGGCGGTGCGTCCTTGCGGGAGGACGCGTGCGGCGTCCCCCTTCGCACGCCCTGCCAGCCGTGGGGTTGTCGCAGCCCGCGGATTGTCCGCCGGGGCCCCCAACCCGACGGCATCTGGCAGGACAGGTGTGCCGTCGCATGTGGCACGCGGACCCTGTCCTGGAGGACCGGGCTCGTGTCAGGGGTCGCCAGCGGCTTCGCAGGGACGAAGAACATGTCGAACCGAGTGGGTCACCAAGGGTTCGTTGGTGGTTTCGCAACCGTCGCCCGAGGTCCCGGCAACTCGCCCCATCACGCCTTGCCGACCCGCCGAACGCCGGAATGGTCGGGCAGGTGGAGAGGAACGGTGGCAGCAAGCATGGCAACGCGGGCGCAAGGGTGATCGACCTTGAGCTCGCGCTCGTGGATGTCCGCGAGTCGGGTGTCGAGTTCCTCTGGAAACAACCCATCGAGGAATGGACCGAGCTCGGCGTTCGCATGGGCGCCACGGGCCGCAAGGAACGGTTCGTTGCCCATGGGCTCGTCGTCGGTTGCCGCCCCGCATCCCTCGG
>CAIYFP010000255.1 GCA_903925515.1 uncultured Verrucomicrobiota bacterium | reverse complement strand
TGTTCGACGCCCTTAGCTCGCGCCTCCAGAACGTCTTTCGCAACCTGCGCGGCCTCGGGAAGATTTCCGAGTCCAACATCAGCGACGCGCTCCGCGATGTCCGCCTCGCGCTGCTCGAGGCCGACGTCCACTTCAAGGTGGCGCGCGACTTCATCGAGTCGGTGAAGGGCAAGGCCCTTGGGCAGGACGTGCTCCAGTCGGTGGCGCCGGGCCAGCAGATGGTGAAGATCATCCACGACGAGCTGGTGTCGTTCCTTGGGGAGGAGAACGCCGGTCTGGTCCTTGGCGGCAGGCCGTCCGTCATCCTGATGTGCGGCCTCCACGGGTCCGGCAAGACCACGTCGTCCGCCAAGCTCGCCCGGTTCCTTGGCAAGCAGGGCCTGAAGCCCTTGCTGGTGGCCGCGGACGTCTATCGCCCGGCCGCCATGGACCAGCTCCGGATTCTTGGCGAGAAGCTGGAGGTCCCGGTGGTGGTGCGTCCCGGGGAGAAGGACGTCCTTGCGATCGCGCGCGACGCGATGGCGGAGGCGGCGGCCACGGGGCGGGACGTGGTGATCTTCGACACGGCGGGACGCTTGCAGATCGACGAGCCGCTCGTGCAGGAGCTGGTGCGGCTCCGGGACCTTGTGCGGCCCGGTGAAGTCCTGCTCGTGCTCGACGCCGCCACGGGCCAGGAGGCGGTCAACGTGGCGGGCCATTTCGACAAGGCCCTTGGCGTCACCGGCGCCATCCTCACGAAGCTCGACGGCGACGCCCGGGGCGGGGCCGCGTTGTCGTTCCGCTCCGTGGTGGGCAAGCCCGTCAAGTTCATGGGCACGGGCGAGAAGCCCGAGGATTTCGAGCCCTTCCATCCGGAGCGCATGGCGCAGCGCATCCTTGGGATGGGCGACGTGGTCACGCTGGTGGAAAAGGCGGCGGAGGCCGTGGACCAAAAGAAGGCGATGGAACTCGAGGAGAAGATGCGCAAGGGGCACTTCACGCTCGAGGACTTCCTGTCGCAGCTCCGCGAGATGAAGAAGCTGGGTCCGCTGGAGGACGTCGTGAAGCTGCTGCCCGGCGGGAGCGAGATGGTGAAGGGCGCCGACCTTTCCAAGAGCGAGCGGGACTTCCGGCGCATGGAGGGGATCCTTTGCTCCATGACGCCCAAGGAACGGCTGCACCCCGAGATCCTCAACGGCAGGCGCAGGCAACGCATCGCCCGCGGGTCCGGCGTCAACGTGGCCGAGGTCAACAACGTGCTGCGGCGCTTCGACGAGATGCGCGAGATGATGCGCAAGATGAACAAGTTCCAGAAGATGATGGGCCGCTTCGGCGGCAAGCTCCCCGGCGGGCTCGGGTTCTGACTGCCCGGCGCGGCGCATCCCTCAAAAACATTCCCGGGACAGCACGTTTCTCGCTGGAACGCCCCCGGCATGGCGCGTGGCCGTCGCCATGCGTGCGAAACGCCCGGTGGCTTGTCGTCGGCCGTCTTTCTTCTCCCCCCTTGGTCGTGAAACCGGGCCAGCATGCCCGGGCATGAGCGATTCCCCCCCTTCCGTCGGCGGCCATGGCGGCGACGTCGAGGCGATTGAAAGGCTTGCGGCGCAACGCCAGGCGTTGGTGGAGCAACTGGGGCGCGCGGTGGTGGGCCAGCGCGAGGTCATCGACAACGTGCTCCTCACCTTGTTCGCGGGCGGG
>CAIYFP010000254.1 GCA_903925515.1 uncultured Verrucomicrobiota bacterium | reverse complement strand
TCCACCACCGCCCCCGCGCGCTCGTAGTGCTCCAGCGCCGCGACGTGCTCGTCAAAGTCCGATGGCCGTGCCGCGCCCAGCGACAACGTGTGCACCTCCGGCCGCGCAAGGCAGTACAGGTCGTTGAACTGCATCGGCGTCAGCGGCGCGCATAGCCCGCGCATCAGCGGGAGGTCGAGGTACAGCTTCCCGCCCTTGTCGTTCGGGCTGATGATGAACACCCCCATGTCCCGCTGCGCCGCCTCCGCGATGCACGGCCGGTTCAGGTCGTTCACGAGGTACCAGTGCAGGTTCACGTAGTCGAACTCGTCGCTCCGGATCGCCTCCGAGATCACCCCCGGCGTCGCATGGGTGCTGAACCCCACGAACCGGACCCGCCCCTCCCGCTGCAATTGCCGGCACACCTCAAGGCATCCGCCCTTCCGCAGCGTCTCGTCCAGGTGCCCCCGGTGGTTGATCCCGTGCACCGACAACAGGTCCACGTGCTCCAGCCCGAGGTGCTTCATCGAGGTCTCGAACGTCTCAAGGAACTCCCGCGCCGTCGGCTTGGGCATCACCTTTGTCTGCACCACCAACGATTCCCTCGGGAACCGCCTCAGCACCGGACCCAGCTGCATCTCCGAGGAGCCGTACCCACGCGCCGTCTCGATGTGATGGATGCCCAGTTCGACCGCGCGCTGGATCGTGGCCTCAAGGTTCGCCTGGCCCTCGGCCGGCACTTGGTCCCATGTCACGTCGGACCATGACTGCTGGAAACGCATGCCGCCGCAGGAGAACACGGGCATGCGAAGGTTGGTCCGCCCGAAACGCCGGTACTTCATGCCCGGATCCTTGCCATGAATCGCCCCCGGATGACAGCGGATAGGCACCCCGGCCATTCGGCTTCGCGAACTTCGCCTGCCCTTCCGCCCGCGTTTGGCGGAGGCTTGGCCCATGATCGTGCTCGCGTCCGCCCGTCCGTCCTCGCCTCTCCCGTCCGTCCTTCGCGCCCTGATCCTCGCGTTCGCATGGCTGTCCACGATGGACTTCAAGGACGCCCAAGCCGCCGGGCCCGCGTCGCCATGGCCGGAGGCCACGACGGACACATGGCACGGCTTCAGGCGGCTGCGGTTCAAGGTGGACGGCCGCAACGCATGGGTCGTCGAGCCGCGGACGCCCGCGCCGGGCAAGCCATGGACATGGTGCATGGAGTTTCCAGACGCGTTCACCGAGCGCACCGGCGTGCCCGCCCTGCTTGAAAAGGGTTTCCACCATCTGCATCTCGAAGTCGGCAACACCTTCGGCTCGCCGCCCGCGCTCCGGAGCTTCGACGCCTTCTACCATGTCGTGACCAACGCCGGGCTCGCCACGCGGGGCAACCTCGTGGGCATCAGCCGCGGCGGCTTGTACGCCTACAACTGGGCCGCCCGCGCCCCGGGGCGCGTCGCAACCATCTACGGGGACGCGCCCGTGTGTGACTTCAAAAGCTGGCCCGGCGGCAAGGGCAAGGGCAAGGGAAGCCCGCCCGACTGGCGCAAGCTCGTCGGCGACTACGGGTTCGCGGACGAGGCCGAGGCCCTTCGTTACCCGGCCAATCCCGTGGACAACCTTCGCCCCCTCGCGGCGGCCGGGGTCGCGCTGGTCCATGTCGTGGGCGACACCGACGACGTGGTGCCCGTGGCCGAGAACACGGCGCGGGTGGAGGCGCGGTACAAGGCCATGGGCGGCACGGTGCAGGTCCTCCACAAGCCGGGCGTCGGCCATCATCCGCACGGCCTCGATGATCCGGCGCCGGTGGTGGACTTCATCCTCCGCCATGGGTCCGCCGAGTCGCCGCGGCCCGGGGGCATCCCGCCGCGTTGACGCCGATTGGACGTCATGCGGCCATGGCGACGGCCCCGCGGCGCGGCCCTTGCCGCTGGTCGCCCGCATGGCCCGGGGATACGGTCCCGGAGCATGATCAACGAATCGGAATTGCTCGGCCTGATGGCCGACATGGAGTCCGACAGGGTTGAGCGAACGATTTCGACGACCGACACCCGCAAGTTCCGCGAGGCGATCTGCGCGTTCGCGAACGACCTGCCCAATCACCGGTTGCCCGGCTACCTCCTCGTGGGCGTGGAGGACAAACACGGCAAGGCCTGCGGTCTCCGGGCCGACGACGCGCTGCTGCGAAACCTCGCCGGCCTTCGTCAGGACGGCGAGATCCTCCCCCAGCCCGCGATGACCGTGGGTCGGGTCAGCCTCTCCGATGGCTCGGGCGACGTGGTCGTCGTGGAGGTCCATCCGTCGGACATCCCACCCGTCCGCTACAAGGGCCGCATCCATGTGCGGGTCGGCCCGCGCCGGGCGACGGCCAACGAGGTGGAGGAACGGCTCCTCTCCGAGAGGCGGGTGGCCATGGCGCGAACCTTCGACGCCCGGCCATGCCGGGAAGCAACCCTCGACGACCTTGAGATCGACCTGTTCCTGCATGTTTATCGCAAGGCCGCCGTCGCGGCGGAGGTCATCCGGGCCAACAAGCGGACCGTGGAAGAGCAGCTAGCGGCCCTTCGCTTCTACGATCTTCGCCACGACTGCCCCACCCATGCCGGGGTCCTCGCGTTTGGCCGGAACCCGCGCCATTTCCTGCCGGGGGCCTACGTCCAGTACCTTCGGCTCGGCGGCACGAGCCTTGCCTCGCCGGTCGTCGTCGCGCGCGAGTACGGGGACAATCTCGTCGGGCTCGTCCATAGCCTGGACGTGTTGCTAGACGGTGTCCTGGAGGCCCGTCCCCTGCGAATCACCAACCTGCGGGATGAGACGGTGTGGGACTTTCCACGCCCGGCGATCCGTGAGTTCCTGCTCAACGCAATCTGCCATCGCGACTACGAGTCCACCGCGCCCGTGCGTTTCCACCGGCTCGCGGATCGCGTCGAGGTACAAAGCCCCGGGGGCCTCCATGGCGAGGCCACGCCGGAAAACTTCCCCCGGCTGACGTCGTACCGGAACCCCGTGGTTGCCGAGGCCCTCAAGGTCATGGGCTACGTCAACCGCTTCGGCCGCGGGGTCCTTGAAGCCCAAGAATCCCTCCGCAACAACGGTGGCCCGCCCGCATCCTTCACCTTTGACGTCGGCTCGGTCTCCGTGGTCGTCCCGATGTCGCCACGCTTCGGATAAGCCAGCCGAGACGCCCGCTACGGCGTCGCCCCGGCGTTCTTGCGGGCCACCACGAACGCGTTGAACAAGCCATACCGCAGCGGCGTGGCGTTCAGGATCGCGTCCAACCACGGCTTCACCTCCCGGTCGCAACAGGACGACTCCTCGATCGTGCATCCGTTGCGACGCAGGAAGAACTCCATGTCGAGCGCGTTGGTGCACACGATGGCGTCGTCGTCCGGCGTGAACGGCGTCTTGATGATCGGCTGCATGCGCTCGAAACGGACCCGGTCCGGGTGGACGCGCATGAGGCGCCGCCGGGCCAACAACGCCCCGAGGTTGCGCCACTTGTTGCCAAGGCCACGCATGCGGGGGTGGTAGTCGTTCCGGCCAAGGAACCTCAGGAAGTTCGGGCTGCTCAGCACGATGCGCCCGCCCGGGATGCACACCCGCACCGCCTCGGCCACGAACACCTCCGGTTCCTCCACGTGCTCGAGCACGTTCAACGCCCCCACCGTGTCGAACGTGCCGTCCCGGTACGGCAGGCGGCGGCCGTCGTACAGCAGGCTTCGCGGGCTTCGCTGGCGCGCGCGGTCGATGTTCGCCGACGCCACGTCCACGCCGTGCGCCTCGTATCCTTCCTTGGCAAGCGCCTCCACCACCTGCCCGACCCCGCACCCGATGTCCAACACCCGGCCGCCGGCACGCCCGGGCCGCAGCACGCGGGTGAACTTGACGTAGAATCCGGCGTCCCATCCCGCGAGGATGTCGGCGTAGGAATCGTCGTCCCGGACCTTGTCGAGGTGGCTTGCCACGGCGTTGACCTCAGGGCTGTGTCCGCGCGGCACGGCGCGGGATGACCAAGGCGGCGAGCAACAGGGCGGCAAAGCCGAGCGCCGCCACCGTGACAAAGAACAGGCCATGCGGCGGCTCGTGCCTGAACTCGACCACGTGCGCCCCGCCGGGAACCGCGACCGCGCGCATGATCATGTTGCCCCGCAGCACTTCGGCCGGCCGCCCATCGACCGTCGCGCGCCAGTTCTCGTGCCAGCGATCGTTCAACAGCAACACGCCGCCGGCCTGCGGCACGTCCTTCACCTCCACCACGACCCGGCGATTCTGCATCGACGTGACCATGGCGGTCGCGTGCCCTCCGGAGGGCGTGACGCCGGCGGGCGCGGCCCCGAGCAGGACCTCTGCGCCGGGCTGGAACGCGGGGTCCACGAGGCGCGCGGCGAGCCGCGTGGCGTTGGTTTCCACGGTCCAGCGCGTCAGCACCAGCGCCCGGGGCAATGCCGCGCTGTACTCGTACAGGGCGTAGGGGCCGTTGGTAGCAAGCACGGCCGTGTGGCTGTCCGGCCGGCCCATCCACGACTCCGGCACGCCCGGCTTGGGTTGCAGCGCGAACTGGAGCACCGGCCTGAACTTGCCGCCCGGCGACGCAAACACGCCATCCAGTTGCGACTCCACCCCGGCCGCCCCAATCACGGTCCGGGTCGAGGTCAACTCCCACAACCGCCCGATGCGCCGCGGGTCCAGCTTGCCGCCCTCCCCGTCAAACAACCCAAGGAACGCCGCGTCCAACGTCGGCATCCGCGGCATCTGGATGATGTCCAGCGTCGGGATCCGGTAGTATTGCAGGTGATGCTCCAACCACAGGTTGTGGATGGCCGGAAGGTATCCGTCCCCCGGGTTCACCAGCATGTTCCTTCCCACCGGGTGGAGGCGGCCCGTCATGCGAAAATGCCGGGCTGCGCCCTCCCGCAACGGGTCCATGACCGGGTTGCTTTGGTACCGCCAGTTCACGTTGTAATGAACCACCCACGGCAGGTCCGCCCGGAACAGGTCCACCCCGGCCAACAACCCCAGCACCACCCAGGCGGTACTCGCGCTGGCAAACACCCCCGAAGCCATCGCCGCCAGCAACCCCAATGCCAGCACCATGAACCCCAGCGCCACCCATGCCTCGCCCCGGCTGTAATCGAGAATGGCCCGCGCCATGTCGTCCGGCGCGCCCTCCTTCGTCACAAAGCCCGCCTCCGCGATCCGGCCCAGCACGGCGGGACCGCTGAATTGATACATCAAGGCCGCGCCCAGCCCACCCAGCCCCAACGCCAGCACGACTCGCTTCCACGCAAGGTCGAAGCCCTTCGCCTGCCCCCACCCACGGCGCAGGGCCTCCATCCAGCCCGGCCGCGACACGCTCGCTCGCCCCCCCAGCCATGCCCGCCCGATCCCCTCCAGCCCGTGCGCAAACACCACCAGCACCGACAGGTGCAGCCCGTGCAGGTACTTCATCGGGATCCGGATCGTCGAGAGGAACGGCATCGAGAACACCACGTTGAACAACGGAAAGAACCGGCCCCACGACAACATCAACGACACCACCCCGGCCGCCGTCCAGAACCAGACCCGACGACGCTCCGCCTCGGTGAAGGGAGACCCCGGCGACCGCGACAACGAACGGGCCACCGCCCACAACGCCACCACCAGCACGACGATGCCCGCGTACTCGCCCGAGCCCGAGAACCGCCGCGCCGGGCTGCCATCGGGTCCCACGCCGCCCCAGTATTCGCCGCCTCCGGGCGTGTCCAGCAGGTACCCGAACAGGCCCGGCACCACGAGCCGCAGCGTCTCGACCTTGGGCAGGCTCCAGCCGGTGATGTAGTCCCAGCGTTGCGCGGCCGACTCGGTGCCAGCCTCCATGCCTTGCACGCCCTTGATGGCGAACCCCGTCAGGCTTTGCACACCCCGCGCGCTGACCCATGCGGCCATCGACGCCACGAGGGCCAAACCCAGCGCCCCCTTGGCCCATGCTCCCGCCGTTCGTGGCCCGTTGGACATCACCTCCCATGCCACCGATGCCGCCACGTACAGCGACAGGATCGCCCCCACGTCCGCTCCTTCCATCACGTTGAGCCCCACGGCAAACCCCGCCATGGCAACCCGCGCCCACCCGCGCCAGCCCGCTTCCCCGGCCGCGCCGGGCTTCAGGCATCCCAACGCCAAAAACACAAACCCCAGCGCGTAGCACTTCGGCGACAATCCCCAGCACGCGTACGACACGAAGTTCGAGTTCAACGCCGCCGCCACCCCCGTGATCACCGCCACGGCCGGCCGAAAACCCGAGCGCCAACAGTAAAACCACGCCGAAAGCCCGACGAACAACAACCCCGCCAACGCATGCCACTTCGCAAAGAACAGCGGCGACGTCAGCGCGAACAACGCCTGCGTCGGTCCCGGCAACGCCTCGATCTCCTGCGTCCCAAGCCAGTTCAACGGACGCCAATGCCCCATGAACGTCTCCCGCGCCGTGTCTGCCTGCGCCACCATCATGCCGAACGGCAGGTCGTTCGCGCGCAAGACCTCCCCCGTCGCGAAGCCCCGCCGGAACAAAACCAGCAGGGGCAACGCGATCACGACCGCCGCCAACAAGCCTTGGCGCGGCAACGTCAGTCTTGCCTTCATCTATCCTTCCAGCCACGCGGCGCCTACCCCCAGTTCACCTCCGCCCGTGGCCTCGCACGGTCGCCCCGCCCGTGGCCGTTCCTGTCATGGAATTCAGTCCGTTCCTCGGGACGGCGCCGTCCAATCCCGTCCGGAATCACGCCGCGTCGCCCCGTCATGGGACCCAATTTCCGCACCCTTCGGCCAGATTATTTTGCCATTCCCCGCTCGCCGCCCGGGCTCCCGCGCCCAACATCCGGCCCATGCTTCCTCGCCGCGCCGCCCTTCAGCTCGGCCTCATGGCCCCGCTTGCCCTCGCCACGTCCTGCTCGAACCCACGGGCCCGGCCCCGCGCCACGACCGCCCGCCGCCGCGACCCGTGCCTGCTCTTCGCCTCCGCCGGCAAGACCTGCATCATCCATCCCGATGGCTCCGGCCTCCGCGTCCTGGATGTCGCCGCGCCCAACCAAGTCACATGGCAACCCGTCGCGCCCCTCCCCGACGGCCGACTCTTGCTTCTCAGCATGGAGGCGCGCCGGGATGGCCCCGGGCGGCCCTTCGACCAGTTCTACCACCTGACCCCCACCCACGTCTGGGCCCATGACATCGATGGCGGCTCCCTCGTCGAGCTCGCCACCCGCGAACGCATCGCGCCCTTCCAAGCCCCCCAGCTCCTCCTGCACGGCGGCCGCATCCTCATGCAGGTCATCCCCGAACGCCCCGGCCACATCGTCAACATGAACCTCGACGGCTCCGACCCCCGGCCCTTTACCCGCAACGACGAGGGCCTGCCCTACGGCTTCAGCCTCAGCCCGGACGGCCGCCGCGTCGCCTTCCACCTCGCCAGCCCGCGCGGCTACGAGATCTGGACCAGCGACACCATGGGCGGCGATCGCGTGCGGGTCGCAGGACAGCAAGGTCATCTCTACTTCGGCCCGGCATGGTCCCCGGATGGCCAATGGCTCGCCTATCAAGACTGCCATCATGCCTCCGACCCCGGCCATGACTGGTCCGATGTCTGCATCGCGCGGGCCGATGGCTCCAACAGCAAGGTCGTGACCGAAGGCCAATCCATGTGGTTCGCCGCCACCTACGGCCCCGCGCACCGGCACGGCGGAGGATCCAACGTCGTCGCATGGACCCCCGACGGCCGCATCCTCTTCCCCCGCCGCCTCCCCGGCTCCCGCGTCCCATGGCAGTTCCAGCCCAACCGGCCCGACACCGACCATTTCAACCGGGATTACCTGCCCGCCGAAGCCCGCGGCGGGACCCAGGTTTGTGCGTTGGACCCGCACACCGGCGCGACCACGGTCCATGGCGCCACCGAACCCGTGGCATGGGACTTTCGCTGCACGCCGTCGCCCGACGGCCGTTGGATTGCCTTCTGCCGCGCCCAAACCGGGGGCTCGCCGGGCCTCTGGATCATGATGTCCGACGGCACCGGCGCCCGGCGCCTCACCGACGGAATCGACGGTGCCGGGGCGGACCACCCACGCTGGCTGGGCTGACGCTCGCTCCTACTCGGCGGGCCCGAAGCAGTACAGGGAGCCGTCGTCGGACCCCACCAAGAGGTGGCCCGGGACGATGGCGGGCGAGCTTTGCACCGGCTGCCCGATCTCGTACTGCCATGCCTCCTTGCCGTCATCCAACGTCACCGCGTACACGCGGCCGTCGTCGGACCCGAAGAACACCTTGCCGTCCGCCACCACCGGCGAGCTCTCCACCTTGCCCCGCGTCTGGAACGTCCAGAGGCCCTTGCCCGTGGCCCGTTCCACGCAATGCAGGCGCTTGTCGCGCCCTCCGAACAGCACGCGGTCCGCCGTGATCGCGGGCGACGTCGCGTAGGGAAAGGCCCGGTCCCGGTAACGCCATGCCACCTTGCCCTCCTTCAGGTCCACGCAGAGGAACTCGTTCTCGTAGTGGCCAAGGTACGCGCGGCCGTCGGCGATGGCGGCGGACCCGATGATGGGCGCGCCGGCCTCGATCTCCTTGCTCTTGGCCCCTGCCGCAAGGTCCAGCACGTGCACGAACGCGTCGCACCCGCCGAATGCCGTCAGGCCGTCGGACACGGCGGGCGACCCGTTGATGTAATTCCCCGTCTCGTAGGCCCAGTTGGTGCGCCCCGTTGCCGCGTCGAGCGAGTACAGCTTGAAGTCGTATGAGCCCACCAGCACCGCCTTCCTGCCCGTGCCCTTCGGCACGTACCATGAGGCGCTGGACTTCACCTTCTCCTCGAAGCCCACGGACCACGCCGCCTTGCCGGTCGCGGCATCAAGGCAATGGAAGTTCGTGTTCACGTCCCCGATGTAGATCCGCCCGTCGAGCACCAAGGGCGAGGCCTCCACCGGCCCCGTCAGCAAGGCCGACCACCGCGGCTTGCCCGTCGCAAGGTCGAGGCAGAACACGTTCGACGACTCCGACCCCACGTACACGTTCGTCCCCACCACGGCCGGCGACGACATCACCGGCCCGCCCGTCTTGAAGGTCCACCTCAGCTTCAACGGGAGCTTCACCACGGCATCCGACACCCCCGTCAACGCCGGGTTGCCCCGGAACATCGGCCAGTCGGAGCCGAGCCCGCGGATGGAGACGCCAAGGAGGACGACGCACGCAAGGAATGCCGGATGCACCCCGAAGCTTTTGTGCCGTTTCGCCTCCCTTGCAAGGATGGCTCCACGCCCACGGCCGCTTCGCCACCCCCGCCACCCTTCACTTGCCGCGATGCGCAGACGGCTCCGGGGCCATGGCCGCCACCACCGCCACCAACCCAGCAAGGGCCGTCAACACCCAAAGCACCCGCCCATGCCCGCCATGGCTCGCACGCGTCCCCGCGAACACCAGAGGCCCCACCGCCGACCCCAGCACGGTCAAGGCCTGCGCGGCCCCTTGGATGCGCCCAAGATGACGCCTCCCAAAAACATGGCCCCACGCCGAGAAGAACAGCACCGTCACGCCGCCCGCCGAAAACCCCATCCCCGCCGCCACCACCCACAGGTGCCACCCCTCCCGCGCCGTTGCCAGCCCCGCAAGGCTCGCCCCGTAGCCCAGCCATGACGCCGCCATCAGGCGCCCCGGCCCATGGCGCGGCATCAGCCACCCGCACGCCCCATGGCCCGCCAACGAGGCCACCGTGCTCGCCGCAAGGAACATCGGAAGCAACCCCGCCTCATACCCCCGCTCCACCAGCAACGCCTCGTTGAACAACCCCACCCCGGACGTCGCCATCGCAAACAACCCCGTCGATCCCGCGAACAACCAAAACCATCCCGTCCTCGCCGCCTCGCCCAGCGTCTGACCCGACGTCTCCTCCCCGCCCGGCCCCGCGCCCCCGCCCGGCTCACGCAACCCCAGCCATGCGAGTGCCCCAACCCCTGCAACGCCCACCGCAACCGCACGCCATGCCGCACGCCAGCCCGCCCCGTGCACCAGCTCCCCCACCCCCACGAAACCCAGCGCGAACAACACCGACATCAGGATCGAGAACACCCCCATCGGCCATCCGTGCATGCGCGGGAAGCTCTTCCCCACCGACGCGATGCTCGCCACCGACAACGCGCTCTGCCCAAGCGCCCGGGTGCAAAGAATGCCCACGAACAACCCGGCGACCCCTCCCCCGACCATGGACATCCCTGCCACAGCAAGGGCCAGCATCCCCGCCACGGCCGTGGACGTCCGGCGCAGCCCCGCCCGGTCCAGCATCCACCCGGCCGGAATGCACGCCAGCGACCCTGCCAGCGTCGCCCACAGGTTCAGGCTCGCATACGTCATCCGCCCAATCCCCAGCTCCCGCATCAACGGTTCCGTCACCAACCCCAGCCCCTGCGTCCGCCCCGGCAACGTGGCCAACATCAGGAACGACGCGACCCCCACGTTCCACCATGCCTCCGCCGGGCGCAGGACCCCGCCCGCCCCGGCGTCCGCAACCGCCATCGCCTGCGATCCTTCCATCGTGTTCCCATCCCCGCCCATTCGACCGCCAGCCTCCCCGGTCGCACGCCCGCCGCCAAGCATCCCCCGCGAATCCTTGGCCTTCCCGAACGAATGGATACCCTCGGGTCCCATGGCATGGCTGCGGGCGTTGTTCCGGTTCTATCGGGGGGATGGCCCCCGCGTTGCCCTCGCCTTGTTCCTCGCCGCGCTCGCCACCGGGGCGGGCCTCGCCAAGCCATGGCCCATGGCGGCGTTGGTGGACCAGTGGACCCATGAGGGGCTCGGCGATGGCCGGGATGCCGTGAAGTGGGTTGCCGCATGGTTCGGCGTGTACGCCGCCCATGCCCTGCTCGGCGCGCTCCTCAGCCTTGTCTTGGTCCGCACCGGCCTTGGGGGCCTCCACCGCGTCCGTCTCGCCCTCCATCATTGGATGCTCGCCATGTCATGGAGACGCCTGCTTGCCGCCCGCCCCGGCGACCTCCTCTACCGCGCCACATGGGACGCCTTCGCGTTTCAAACCTTGTTCCACCACGGACTGTTCACGCTCCTCACCGCCTGCGGCTCCCTCATGGCCATGACCGTCGTCCTGTGGCGCGTCCATCCCGCCATGACCGCCGTCGCGCTGGCCACCGTCCCGCCCCTCCTCCTCGTCATGCGCGCCTTCGCCATGGGCATCGGCAGCAAGGCCG
>CAIYFP010000253.1 GCA_903925515.1 uncultured Verrucomicrobiota bacterium | reverse complement strand
CGCCCTGCGGCGGCCGGGGACGGCCGCGCTCCCAGGCGCGCAGGCCCTGGGACCGCGCCCTTACCCGTCTGATCGATCCGGTGCAAGGGTCAGGCCGCTGCGTCGTCGTCCTCGCTCGCTGTGCCGGCCTCGTCGGCTGCCGGGGCCGCCATGCCCTCCCGCAACGTCAGGACGGCCGGGAGAAAGGTCAGGCCCGCAACCATGCACGTTGCCGTCCCCACGGCCATCACCCAGCCAAGGCTCTGGATGCCGCGATGCTCGCCCACGATGAGGCTCCCGAAGCCCGCGATCGTGGTGAGGCCCGACACCAGCACCGCCTTGCCCGTGCTCTTGGCGAGGATGCCCGGGCTTCGTTCCTCGGCGAACCGGTTCAGGATGTGGATGCCGTTCGTCACCCCGATTCCGATCACCAAGGGCAGCGTCATGATGTTCGCGGGGTTGAAGGGGATGCCCGTCCAACCCATGAAGCCCACCATCCACAACGCCCCCACCGCCACCGGCAACAGCGAGAGCAACACCGGCAACACCGCCCGGAAATGCAGGAAGACCAAGATCACAATGGCCCCCAACGCCCACCATGCCGCCTCCACGTACGAGTCCTTCAGCAACGACGTGTACTCGTACAACTGAACGGGCGTCCCCGTCGCCTTCGGGTCCACCGTTCGCAGGTCCCGCACGAACGCTTCCTGCTCCGCCCGGTTCCACACGTTGCTTCTTGGGTACACCTGCACGAGGTGCCGGCCGGTCTTGCCCACGAACCGGCTCCGCAAGGCCGGCGGAAGGTCGTCCACGCGCAGCGCGCCCGAGTTGTCCTGGTCGCGCACCGCCGCGATCAGCTCGCGGAGTTCCCCGAGGAACGCACGCTGGAAAGCGCCGAGCTTGTCCGCGTGACGCGCGCCATCTCCCCGCGACAGCGCCGCCAAAAGGTCCGTCACCGCCTCCCTCAACGCCCGGACCTGCTTCCTGAGCGCATCGTCGCCCTCGCCCTTCAACGCGTCCTCCGCGAAGCCCATGTAGCCGCCGAGGGCCATGAGCCGCAGGTTGAGGTCCCCGAGATCCACCGGCCCGCCGTCCACGTCCGCAAACCGCAGGCCCGCCACCGCCGACTTCACCTCGCCCACCAGCCGCAGCTTCTCGACCTGGTCCTCGGACAGGAACCGCGCCATCGAGTCCGTCGTGGAAACGGTGGGCAACGCCCGCGCCCTCCGTTCAAGGTCCGCCGCCTCCTCGAGGGTGTCCGCCACCATCGCGCCGTACAGCACGGCCTTTTCCGCCGAGGCAATCAGCTTGTGCTCGTAGGCGACCGACGCGAGCCCCTCGTTCTGCATGTGCAGGAGGTTGTAGTCGAAGGTCACCGCCGGGAGCTTGATGGCCGCCAACAAGCTCACGCCGAGCGTCACCCCCAGGACCGTGCGCGGCCGGTCCAGCCACAGCCGCTCCAGCCGCGCCCGCGCGTCCATCGCCACCGCGCCGCCGGCCCCCGCCGTGGATCCCGTCGCCGCTCCCGACTCCGCGCGGGCGAGCGCCCGGTCCGCCTCGTTCTGCCGTCCGCGCAACAACAGCACCGGCAGCAACGTGATCATCGGCACCAGGCACAGGATCATGCCGCCGCCCGTGATGACCCCCATCTCCCGGATGCCACGAAACTCCGTCAGCGACATCGCAAGGAATGCCCCGGCCGTGGTGAAGCAGCCCGTGAAGATGCCCTGACCGGTGAACACGATGGCCTTGAACATCGCTTCCTCCGTCGTGCGTCCCTGCCGTAATTCCTCCTCGAACCGCGTCACGAGGTGCACCCCGAAGTCAATCGCCAGCCCCACCAGCATCGGAACGAACGTGATCGTCAGGATGTTCAGGTGCCCGATTGCCAAAGTCGTCCAGCCCATCGTGTAGCCCAGCCCCACGACAAGGCACAGCGTCGCCTTCAAGGGCCGTCCCGTCTGCCGGTACCCCACCACGAAGATCACCGCGCACAAGACCAGCGCCAGCACCGTCGCCACCGTCGAGTCCACCTGCGACTGCTCCATCTCGTCCCGGTCCAGCACGGATTCGCCCGTCACCCCAAGGTTGACGCCCGGCACCTCCTCCCGCACCTGCGCCACCAGCTCCCGAACCCGCCCAATGGCCGCGCCGTTGACGCTACCCTGACGCGAGAACTTCTCGGCCTGCACCCGTTCCGGCGTCGCCGCGGCCGGACGCCCCGCAAGGCGCTCCCACCACGTCCGCGAAACATCCCCGGGACCCACCTCCACCAGCCGCGGACGCGCCGAGACCAAGTACAGCCGCCCCCCGGCAAACGTGATGTACTTCTCCCGCTCCGCCTCCGCCCCGCCGCCGAACAACGCCTCGACGCCGGGCGACGGCGGGTTGCCGGGACGCGACAACGACGCCGTCATCATCCGCAGCAGCCGCTCCATCGCCGGCAACATCTGCACGAACCGGTCCGTCTGCGCGCTTCGCTCACGGCCCGTCGCGCGAATGATCTGGTTCACCTGCCGGAACAAGGACGGCAAGTTGGTGGCCGACGTGAACCGCTCCAGGAACGGTCGGTACTCGCCCAGCACCCGGGCAAACTCCACGAGGTTCGTCTGGGGCGAGAACAGCAACGCCTTGGAACCCATCAACCGCAGGTCACCCTTGTAGAAAACTTCGCCGAAAAGGTTCGTTGGGTTCCTTGCCGTGGACTCCGCCTCCAGCCGAGCCCCCAGCCGCTCCACGAACTGCCGGTTCTTCTCCACGTCGTCGCTTTCCACCACCACGACGATGTCGTCCTGCCCCGGGAACTCCCTGCGCATCGCGAGGAAGTTCCGGTGCGACGGCTTGTCCTCGCCCACCAACGCGTTGCGGTCGAGGTCGAACCCCAGCCGGAACACCGTGAACAGCACCGAAGCCACGAACAAAGCCAGTTGCGGCCATGCGAACCAGCCGGGCCGACGACAGACCGCACCGGCCAGCCATGACAACGCACGGACCGCAATGGTTGCCTTGCCCTTGCTGCTCATGGCCTGCCTCGCCCCCTCGTCACGCCCGAGGCCTCGCCGATGCTCTGGAACCGTGCGCTCAACCCGGGGCATCCTGCCGACACCCCGCCCCCATGTCAGGCATCCAAATCCTCCCGCCTCGTTGGCCCGGCCTCGTCGTCAACGACACCCGCCTCCGCCTCCTCCCGGAGCGCCACCTCGACGCCAACCTTGCGAACAGGGCCTGCGAGCTGGCGAGGCGGGCCGGGCGGACTTCCGCCGGGACGACGGCCTCATGGCGACTGCAGCAGACGTTCTCGCCGGTCTTCGCCTTGATGAGGCCCGGGGCGGGGAGGCATTCCGGTGGAGGAAAACCAGCCCGAGGCGACAGCGGGAGAAGGCTGGCCATGGGCACGAGTCGAGTCGGCCACGCCGGCTCGCCCTTTCCCTGCCTTCAACCGGATGAATCAGCCCCGCGACCCGCCCCTACTTCTTGTCCTCCTTCTTCTCCTTCTCGTCCTTCTTGGCGTCCTTCTTCTCGGCGGGCGGCACGATCGCAAGCTCCGCGCCCGTGTTCACCTCGCATCCCGGCAACGCCTCCTGCAGCCTCCTCGCCCCCTCCGCCGTCACCTTGGTCTGCCACAGGTACAGCGAACGCAGGTGCTTCATCCCCTTCAGGTGCTCCAGCCCCGCGTCCGTTACCTGCGTGCCGTACAGGTTCAGATAGACAAGGCTCGGCAGCGCCTTCAGCCGCGCCAACCCCGCGTCCGTCACCCCCGTCAGCTCAAGGCTCAGCACCTGCAAGTGCCCCAGCTTCTCGAGGACCCCAAGCCCCGCGTCCGTCACCTTCGTCGTCCCCAGCCGCAGCTCGATCACGCTCCCCAGCTCCCTCAGCGGCTCCAAGGTCTTGTCCGTCACCTCCCCGCCCTTGAGCCTGAAGTTCGCCTCGCGCCACGGCGAGTTCTGCGCCACGGGCCGTGCCTCCACGCCGGACTTCGCCAACGCCGCCAACGCCGCCGCCTCGCCCGCGCCAGGCTTGAAGTCCTTCGGCAGCTCCGGCAACGGCGCCAGCGGCCGCCTCGGCGCCGCCGGCACGGCCAGCGGCAACGCCGACGCCGCCCCGGCCTTCGCAGCCACCTTCACCACGAACCCGTCCGGCCACTTCGCGCCGCCCTCCACCCATGCCTTGAGCACCGCCACCTTCTTCTCCGGCAACGGCCCGCCCTCCGGCGGCATCAGCTCGTCGTTGTCCTTTGGCAACGTCACCCGCTTCACCAGCTCGGACTTCCCCACGTCGCCCGCCACCACGGCAGGGCTCCCGCTCTTGCCCCCCTTGAACGCGTCGGCCTTGCCGTCAAGGCGCAGCTTCCCCTTCTGCTTGTCCTCCCCATGGCAACCGATGCAGTGCTCGGCGAGGATGGGGGCGACGTCCTTCTCGAAGTCCACCTGCTCGGCGGCCCGGGCAATCCCGGCGGCCAACGACAGGCCCGTGGCGATGATGGCGATCTTGCTCATGGCGAATCTCTTGCCCCTCGGGCCCCATATGGCGCGCTCGCGCATCGCCCATGGGACCCCCGGGAACTGGACCGTTCTACACGCGGCCTCGCACGGCTTCAAACCGCGTTTCGTCTGCCATGAAGTTTTTGGCGAGCCAACTTTGGCGCGACCCCAGCCCACAACGACCACGGGGGACGCATCCCCCCGCCCGCGGTCATGCCGTCCCGGCACGGGGCCGGACGATGCCAGTCCAGCCCGCAACCATGGCTCCCGCCGCGATCGGCACGGCCTCACGCCATCCATCCGGACCCGCAACCGAGAGGAGCATGGCGTGCACCATGGCTGCCGTCGGCGCAATCCATCCCGCGAACCATGGAGCGGGCCGCGAGGACGAGGCCTGCTTCCGAATCCACCAGGGGCCCAGCACAAGAAACCCCGAAGCCATCGCGACCCCACGCACTGCGAGCCATCCGGCTTCACGAGCCGCCCCGGGCCAATCCGGAATCATGGCAAGGCGCTCCAGCCCGGGAAGGAACAGCAGGCCAAGCAGCAGGGTCCTTCGCCCCAGTCCGCCGGCACCCATGCATCGAGCCATAGCCCTCGCACCGAGCCATGCGAGGGCCCATGACGTCGCCATGCGCCATCCATCGGGTCCCCATGCGGCATTTCCGGCGCCATGGGCGATGCCCCATTCCATGGCCATGCCGAGGCCCATCGAGATCACGCCGAGCGCGGCCACGTTCTGCAACGGCAACCGCCGGCGTTCGCACCACAACAGCGCGCACCACGCCATCCCATTCACCCATGGACCAAGCATTGCCAGCATGCCACGCACGCCACGCGAGAAACCATATCCACGGCGGGGAGGTAAGCGATTTCCGCCCGCTCCCGGGCTTTTCGGCGGGTTTCGCGGGGTTGATGCGGCCCCGGGAAGGGGTTTCCCCCGGTGCGCGCCTTCCCATCGCGCTGGCGCCCGATCTCGCAGCAGGCAAACCCGGGCGTTCCATCGCCGCGTTTTTCACGTTGCCTTCCGCCCCGGCCGAGGACGCATTTTCAGGCATGGCCTCACGCTCCCTGTGGATCCTGTTGAACTCGGCCGTCGCGGCAGGTCTCGCCCTGATTGCGCAGGGCGCCGACCCCATGGAAACGCTCGTCGAGGGGAAGGGCTTCCGCATTGGGCGCGACGAGGTGGAAGCCGAGGTCCAACGGATCCAAAAGGAGGCCCTCCAGAAGGGCCAGTTGCTCCCGGACGACCAACTCCCTGCCATCCGCCGCCAAGTCCTCGACCGCATCGCCATGGTCCGCCTTTTCGAAACCCGAGCCACGGCCGCCGACCGCATCAAGGCCAAGGAATCCGCCCAGAAGTTCATCGATGGACTTCGCTCGTCCCATGGCCCGGACGGCCTCGCACGGTTGCTCCGGCAGGCGGGCTATTCCGACGCCACCTTCCTCGCCGCCAAGACCTCCGAGGCGCTTGTTACGGCCGTCATCGACCGCGAGCTTCGCCCCGCCATCCGGATTCCATCCGCAGACATCCGCGAGTACTACGAGAAGAGCGGCGAACAGTGGGACCAACCCCCGGCCGTGCGCGTCCAGAACCTGTTGCTGTCCACCACGACCGCCGACGGCAAGCCCATGGGGGTCGAGGCGTTGGCGGCACGACGCCAACGAATCCGAGAGCTCAAGGCCGAGGCCGAGCGCGGCTCCGACTTCTCCTCCATGGTCCGGCAACATTCCCAGGATGAGGCATCCAGGACGCGCGGCGGCGAGTACAGGATGCAGAAGGGCCTATGGCCGGAGGAATTGGAGAAGGAGGTCTTCGCCCTCGAGCCCGGCAAGGTCGCCGGCCCCATCGAGACCTACATGGGCCTTCATCTTGTCAAGGTCCTCGAACGAATCCCTACCCGGCGCCTGCCCATGGCGGACGTCGAGGACGACATCCGAAAGCTGCTCGTCGAACGCGAGCTTCAGCAACGCATCCCCGAGTTCGTCGAACGTCTCAGGCAGGAGTCCGCTATGAAGCGCACGGCGGAACCTTGAGCGCGCCGACCCCGTCCGCCGTCGGCCGCGCCATGACCTCGGGGCCGCATGACAGCACGCCCTTGCCCATGGTGCCCGGCCTGACCCCAAGGTGCACCCACTGGAACGCCAAAACCGCCAATGCGTGCATGCTGGGCATGCCCAGCTTCTCCCTCAAACGCGCCCGATGGTTGTCGATGGTCCCGGGATCGATCCCAAGCGACGCCGCGATCTCCTTGCTCCCATGCCCACGACCCATTCCCTCCAGCACCTCAATTTCCCGGTCGGTCAGCGCATCCAGCGCCGACTTCGCCGCGCCCCTCGCCCGCCGCCGGGTCAACATCACCTGCATCACCTCCGGGCTCACGTGCACCTGCCCGGCAAGCACGCTCCGCACCGCCTCCAGCAGCACCACGGACCCGCACGTCTTCCGGATGTATCCGTGCGCCCCGGCCTCAAGACATCGTTCCGCATAATCACCATCCTCATGACCCGAGACCACCAGCGCGACCGGCGCCGGCATCAACGTTCCCAGATCCTTCAGCAACTCCAAGCCATGCCCGGCCGACAGCGTGAGGTCCACGATCACAAGGTCCGGCCTCTCGTTCCGTACCAAGCCAAGGCCTCCCCTCGCGTCGCCCACGCAACCGCAAACCTCCAGCCCCAGCCGGCTCCGCAACAGGGTCTCAAGGTATTCGGCAAAGAGCCGGTGATCCTCCACGAGCACGACGCGAGCACGGGGTGTGTCGATGCGAGCAGCTTTCATGTGTCATGATGGCTGGTAGCCTTTTGGTTGCCTTTTAAGGAATCTAAACACGGCGTGCCACAGTTCGCCTTGGCTTTCAACATGAAAATTTGCGGTGACCCCATTTCCAGGCAGGTCCTTTGCCGTTGGAGCGCATGACAGGGGCGTTTGCGGCTGATCTCGCGGTTTTGCCCAACGCACGCCCCCTTTTCGGCTTGGCTGGCATGGGATAAACCTCAAGGCGTCCGTGGCCGTGGCGATCAGTCCAACCCTCAGGTGGGGCCCCTGATCCCCGCGTCAGGAGTTTTTGAGTGCCCGCTTGTCGCCCCATGCGGCCCCGCCCGAGTTCGGACCCTGCCGGCACTCTTCGCGTGATTCAAAGAGCAAGGCCTCCCAAGCGTTGATTTCATGGTGCATGCAGCGGGGATCTGCTCACGCGAAGAATGTGGTCGCGGGAATGCCCATGCTGAGGTGGATGCCCATCCGCTACGACCGCGCCTTGGCACGAAGCCTGCCGCAACTCGCACGCTTGCGAATCGCGAGCTTCCCAACTCCTTGCGCGAGGATTTAGGGGCGCGGCGTGAGGCGAGAACCGGGTGCTCAGGAACGGCTTGCGCGCGGATCAGGGCAACATCCGGCCGCTTGCCCGACCGACCCCGCCTCGCTTTCATCGGGAATGGATTGCAGCTCCCTTCATGTTGGCATGCGAGTTCACCACCCCGTTCACGGCCACGGAACCGTCAAGGCGATCACTGAACACTCCGCCGACATCCTCTTCGCCGACCAACGCCGAACCGTGGAACCCGCTTCGGCCGGCATCGAGCCCGCCGAACCCCACGCGACCGTATCCGGCCTTTCCTTGCCCCTTTCCTCGTTCATCCAGGAAACCGTGGATGCCATGGCCGACCGCCTCGGCCTCCACGGGCCAGATGACACCATCCATGAACTGGCAAGTCGTTGGCGAAACGGACGGATCGTCCTTCACCCGGCCGACACCTCGCTCACGAACAAGGAACTCGGGCTCGAGCAGTTCTTCCACAAGATCGTCATGATCCGAAACAACCTTCGGCTCCTCGAACAGAAGGTGAACGCCTCCGATGCGCTGTCCTCGGCCGACAAGTTCGATTGCCAGCAGTACATCACCCGCTGCTACGGGTCGCTGACCACCTTCAACCTCCTGTTCAAGGACAAGGAAGGCCAGTTCACCGGCGCCAAGTCCTAGGCCAACTTCATCCGTTGTTCGGACCGTCCCATGGGGTTGGCCGGGGTTTCCCATAATCAGGGCCCCGTTTTCTTCACACGCTCCCTCGATCCATGGGCCGCGCTTCGGCACCGCACGAAGCGCTCCTCCTCGC
Source organism: uncultured Verrucomicrobiota bacterium (assembly GCA_903925515.1). Classification (GTDB taxonomy): domain Bacteria; phylum Verrucomicrobiota; class Verrucomicrobiia; order Limisphaerales; family UBA9464; genus UBA6176. Next base: position 353 of record CAIYFP010000253.1, on the reverse strand, counting down.
GGCCTTGTCCCGGACATCCTGTTTCGGGCGTGGGCCGTCTCACCCCAAAAAAGGCAGCGGGGGTGCGGATCCGTCAAACCCTGAGGTGGTGCCCAAGGCTTGGCCCATGCTGTAGGCCGCGTGCCCTCACGCGGCGCCCGAGATGCCGCACTCCGAGCCTTTCTTTGGGCGGAGTGGCGGCGACATCCTGTCGCGGGTGCATGCTGGGCAAGCGGCTGGAAGCCGCTTCCACTTTCACTTGGCCCTCATGGAAGGTGGCAGCGGCATCTTGCCGCTGGACGTGATCCAGCCAGAGCTAAGTAGAGTAGGCGAGGCTGGGGTGACGGAGTTAAACAGACCGCAGTTGTCAGTTT
>CAIYFP010000252.1 GCA_903925515.1 uncultured Verrucomicrobiota bacterium | reverse complement strand
TTCATGGCAGATGGACGCCGAGGTCACTTGGGATGTGGCCACCCGCGCGCATGCCGCAGTCGCCCATCCGCTACGACGGCGTGTTGGCACGCAGCCTGCCGCAACTTGCCCGCTTGGGGATCGCGAGCCTCCCTCCTCCTTACGCGCGGATTTGGGCCCCCCCAATCCACGCGTCAGGATCGGAACCCGAAGCGGCCGTTGGGTTGAGGACCAACCCACCCTCCGGTCGAGCCCATGGCTGGGGCCATGCCGTAGGCAGGCTGCCCTCGCACGGCAGCAAGGTCGAAGGTTGCATCACCCCTGGATGCAGCTGGATCGGCGGCAGGATGCCGGTCCCACCCTTCCTCCGGCCACAGGAAGCCCCGGCACGTCCGGGGTACCGCGCCATGGCCGGCCCATGACGGCCTCCAGCCCACGCACACGAGCACCGCGCATGCGTGGGCCCTCCTCCTCGCGGGGGCGTGGCCCCCGAGATCACCTCACCTCACTTCTTGTCTTGGTTGGCCGTGAGCTCGGCGTCCGTCGGGCTCGAAGGGATGCCCTGCTCGGGCACCTGCATCCCGGCAATCCACACGACCGCGTTCAGCAGCACGCGGCGTTGGTTGGGGTCGGCCCAGTTCTTGTGCGTATGCCCGCCCGTGAAGCCAAAGCCGCGCCCGCCGTTCTCGCGTTCATGAACCCACATCATCGTCTCGGCCCGGCCCCTCGCCGCCTGGATGTGCTCGTAGGGCCCCTGCGGATAAACATACGGGCCGTTGCGCACCTTGTCCGACGGCGTGGCCACAAGGATCGGCGTCACCCCCTTCTCCCCGGGAACCCAGCGCATGTTGAAGTACCACTCGTCATGGGTCGCGAACGGCTTGACCCCGCGCGTGACGGGATGCTCCGGCAGGCTCGCAAACTCCGGCTTCCACATCGGGTTCACGCTGAACAGGTGCTCGTAGTAGCCGCCCACCCACCGGTGCATCGCCGCCCCGGGATCGCCCTTCGGCACCTCAACGCCAAAATGCACGAACCCAAGCCCCACCCCCTTCTTCGCCAACGCATCAAACCACTTCGTGCGTTGCCCTTGGATCGCCGGGTGCCCACCACCCCCGTCCGCATAGATCACCACCGCATCCACACCCTCGAACGGCCCAGGATCGTCCACCACAAGGTCCCCCACCACGCGCGTCGGCCACCCATTGGATGCCACCCGAACCTGCATCCCAGGCACCCCAGCAAGGCACCTCTCAAACAGCAACATCCCCGCCCGGAACTCGTGCATGCCCGGCGGATGGCTCGGGCGTCCAGCCACCAGCAACACCTTCTTGTCCGCACCCAACGCCGCCAACGAACCCGCCATGGCCAACATGCCAAGGCCCACGCGCATCATGGAAATCATGCGCGCATTCTTCCCCGCACCCCCCGGCCCTGGGAAACCAAAACTTCAGCAAGGCGACATCGGACGACTGGGATCGCGACGGGTGGCAGCTGCCACGCCGGTGCCATGTTCACGGGGCAGGCGTCGGCCCCGGCAACAGCCGTTCCATGTAGGCCACGTCAAGCCAGCGGCCGAACTTGAACCCCACCTGCCTGAACAAGCCCACCCGCTCGAACCCAAACCGCGCATGCAACCGGATGCTCGCCTCGTTGCGCGCGTCGATCACGGCCAAGACCGCCCGCAAGCCCTGCCCCGCCGCCGCCTCGACCAACGGCCCCAGCAACCTCCCGCCCACGCCCCGACCACGCCATGCCTCCGCCACGTACACCGAGTTCTCCGCCGTGAACCGGTACCCCACCCGGTCATGGAACCGGTTCAACGCCGCCCACCCCACCACCCCGTCCCGGTCGTTCTCCGCCACCAACACCGCATGCCCGTCTCGCTCATGCGCGTCGAACCACTCCAGCCGATGCGCCAACGTTCGCGGCTCATAGTCGTACGAGGCCGTCGTGTGCAGCACCGCATGGTTGTAGATGGCAAGGATCCCCTCGCAATCCCCGCGCCGCGCCCTCCTCACCCGCACCTCGTCGCCCATGCCCGCATCCTCCCCGGACGCCGCCCCGCGAACAATCCCCGCCTGTCCACCCCGAATCCCGCCCGGGAAAGCTTGGGCCCCCGTCCCCGACCCTCGCGACGCCGCCGAAGGATGGCCCCAGCAAGCCCTCATGGCAGCATGGCAGCATGGCGGATTCCCCAACACGGTGTCCCATGCGTAAGTCCCGTCAGCCTTGAAGCGGGGACCCCACCCCCCGCAGGAGGACGCAATCTCTCGATCCCCAAGCGGTTGGGCACGAACCCCAGCATGGGCATCCCCGGGACCTCATTCTTCGCGTCATGACGTCATCGCGTAGGAAATCCCCGCTGCATGCATCTCCGAACCCGGCCATGGGACGGCATGGATTCCTCTTTCACGCCATGGCACCATGAAGAACCGTCTTTTCATTCCGAAAACGGCTGTCGAAGAGGGCTTCAACTGCCGTTTTTAGGTTCATCGGTTCATCTCATCAGCATCACACACGCACGGACCGCGCCCGTCCCCGGGCGCACCCCATGCCATGCGGCCCACCCCTGGGACCGCGCCCGTCCCCGGGCGCACCCCATGCCATGCGGCCCACCCCTGGGACCGCGCCCGTCCCCGGGCGCACCCCATGCCATGCGGCCGAGAACGGCCGCGCCCCCAGTCCGCCCCATG
>CAIYFP010000251.1 GCA_903925515.1 uncultured Verrucomicrobiota bacterium | reverse complement strand
AGGGTGGGCATGAGCCTGCGCCCGGGGACGGGCGCGGTCCCAGAGATGGGCCCAACATGAGCCGTTCGGCGCTCGCTCCGTGGTGAAGAGGCGAAGCCTGGGAGCGCGGCCGTCCTTGGCCGCTTCTCGAAGGGTGGGCATGAGCCTGCGCCCGGGGACGGGCGCGGTCCCAGAGATGGGCCCAACATGAGCCGCTCGGCGCTCGCTCCATGGTGAAGAGGCGAAGCCTGGGAGCGTAGCCGTCCTTGGCTGTCCCTCGAAGGGTGGGCATGGGCCTGCGCCCGGGGACGGGCGCGGTCCCAGAGATGGGCCCAACATGAGCCGTTCGTGGTATTCACGCGAGGATCTCCTTCACGACGCGGGCGGGTTTGCCATCGGTGAGGGAGAGCTCGCGTCCGGCGCGTCGATAGACGAGGCGGGAGTGGTCGAGTCCGAAGAGGTGGAGGAGGGTGGCGTGGTAGTCGTGATGGGTGACGACGTCCTTGATGGCCTTGTGACCCCATTCGTCGGTTTCGCCGAATGTCATGCCGCCGCGGATGCCGCCGCCGGCCATCCATGCGGAGAAGCCGTAGGTGTTGTGGTCGCGCCCGACCTTTTCCTTGGGGCCGTCGTTCTGGATGACGGGGAGGCGGCCCATCTCGCCGCTCCAGTGGACGACGGTGGAGTCGAGGAGGCCGCGGCCCTTGAGGTCGCGGACGAGCGCGGCGACGGGTTGGTCGCTTCGGTGGCAGAGGTCGGGGAGGGCGGTGTAGAGGTTGCTGTGCTGGTCCCAGCTTTGGCCGTTGTTGACAATCTGGACGAAGCGGACGCCGCGTTCGACGAGGCGCCGGGCGATGAGGCAACGGGTGCCGTAGTCGCGGGTCTTGTCGTCGTCGATGCCATACATGCGCCGGGTGGCGGGGGATTCGGAGCGGATGTCCATGGCGTCGCGGGCGGCGTCCTGCATGCGGGCGGCGAGCTCGTAGGAGGCGATGCGGGCGTCGAGGTCGAGTTCGCCGGGGTGTTGCTGGAGGTGCTCGCGATTGAGCTCGCGGAGGTAGTCGAGCTGGGCTTGCTGGGGGGCGCCGCGGAGGGAGGGAGGAGGGTCGAGGTTGAGGAGGCGGGGCTCGGTGGGGCGAACGACGGTGCCTTGGTAGATGGAGGGGAGCCAGCCATGGGACCAGTTGTGCTCGGCGAGGAGCGGGAGGCCGGACGGATGGGTGAGGGTGAGGTAGGCGGGTAGGTCGTTGGTTTCGGAGCCGAGGCCGTAGGAGAGCCAACTGCCGAGGGTAGGAGCACCGGCGGTGATGCGGCCGTTGGTGAGGGCGTAGAGGGATTGGCCATGGTTGTTGACGCCGGTCTGCATGGACCGGATCAGGCAGATGTCGTCGGCGACCTGCGCGAGGTGCGGGAGGAGGGAGGAGAGTTCCATGCCGCATTGGCCGTGGCGTTTGAAGTCCCAGAGGCCGGGGAGGATCTTGGCGCTGGCTTGGCCGGCGTTGTCGTACTTGAGCTCGCCGGGGAAGGGCTCGCCGGCGCGCTTGGCGAGGAGGGGCTTGGGGTCGAAGAGGTCCATCTGGCTGGGACCGCCGATCATGAGGATGGAGATCATGGCGCGGGCCTTGGCGGGATGGTGGGTGGCGCGCGGGCGCAGGTCATGGACGCGGGGCTCGAGTTCCGGGCGGGCGGGCGCTGCAAGGAGGCCTTCCTCGTGGAGGAGCCATGCGAGGGCGGTGGAGCCAAGGCCGAAGGCGCTGGCGCGGAGGAAGTGTCTTCGGGAGCCGCAGCCGGTGAGGGGAGGATTCATGGCCTTGCTAGTCGAGGTAGAGGAACCGGTTGGAGCCAAGGAGGGCATGGCAAAGGCTGGCGAGTGCTGCCTCGGAAGGCGTGGGCGGGTGGAGATCGCCTTGCTTGGCCGGGGCGTTGGGAAGGCGGCCGGGTTCGGCAAGGAGGGCGGCTTGGCGCGAGGCGAAGGCCATGGCGCGGTCGCGTTCGGCGGGCGTGGGCGCCGAGCCGTGGAGGAGGCGCCAGAGGCGTTCGACGCGGGCCTCGGCGCGGTCGCCTGCCTCGCGTGCGACGCGCGCGGCCATGTCGCGGGCGCGATCCAGGACAAAGGTGTCGTTCATCAGCGCGAGCGATTGCGGGGGCACGGTGGTGGCGGGGCGCGCCTCGCAGTTGGGGTTGACGACGGGCGCGTCGAACACTTCGAGCATGCCGACGGGGGTGGAGCGGCGGACTTGCAGATAGATGCTGCGCCTGAACTCCAGTCCGTTGGCGCCCTCGACGCCCACGGCGTCGCCGTTGCCGTCGCGCTTTTGTTTTCCGGCGACGACGCGGCCTTGCGGATCGACGGCGATGGGGCCGGGCGGGCCGAAGGGCTCGGGGTTGAGGCGGCCGGAGAGCGCGAGGATGGCGTCGCGCAGGCCCTCGGCGTCGAGGCGGCGCAACCGGGCGCGTCCGAGGAGGCGGTTGTCGGGGTCGGCGCGCTGGGCGTCGGGGTTGAGGGTGGATTGGCGATAGGCGGTGCTGGTGACGAGGAGGCGGTGGAAGTCCTTGAGCTTCCAGCCGCCGGAGCGAAGGGCGACGGCGAGGAAGTCGAGGAGCTCGGGGTGGGTGGGGCGTTCGCCGAGCATTCCGAAGTCGGAGGGGGTGGCGACGATGCCGGCGCCGAAGTGGTGCATCCAGACGCGGTTGGCGAGGACGCGGGCGGTGAGGGGGTTGGCAGGAAGGAAGAGGCGGCGCGCGAACTCGGTGCGGCGGCCGGTGGTGCGTTGGGCGGCGTGGGTGGCGGGGATGGAGTCGGGGAGGCCTGCAAGGCCCATGACGGCGAGGAGGCCCGGGGCGACCTTGCTGCGGGGCTGGGCGGGGTCGCCGCGATGGAAGAGGGCGGTGGGAATGTCGCGCCCGGGTTCCTCGACGAGGGCATGGACCATGGGTTCCGGGGGTTTCTTGCTGCGCTCGGCGGCGGCGCGGTTGCGGACCTCCTGGACCTTGCTGGCTCCGTCGCGGTCCACCTCGCCGAGGATGATGTGGTCCTGGAAGGTGGGGAACTCGCGGAGGAGGGCCTTGTGGGCGTCGGTGCGCTTGTCGGCGGGGGTCTTGCGAGCGGCGATGACGGACTCGCGGCGGGCCTCGGGGACGAGGAGGAGTTGTTTCTGGACGAACTTCTCGATGAGCTCGTCGTGAAGTTTCTGGGCTTCCTTGTCGATGGCGGCGGCGCCGGACTCGATCTCGGCGGCGCGCTTGCGGTCGGCGGCGGGCATCAGGGAGACAAGGCGTTGGCCGGGAGCCTTCCACCGTTCGAGGTCGAAGGCGGGCTCGAACACGGCCCGGAGCCGGTAGAAGTCCGACTGGGGGATGGGGTCGTAGCGGTGGTCATGGCACTGGGCGCATTGGACGGTGAGGCCCATGAGGCTGGAGGAGACCACCTGAAGGGTGTCCGCGACCACTTGATTGCGTGCGAGCAAGGGGTCGGGCGGGCCGTCGCCGGTGGGGTCCGGCGCCATGCGTAGGAAGCCCGTGGCGACGAGTCGCTCGATGTCTTCTGGGGCAAGGTCGCCATCCTTTTTCCCGACCATTTCGTCGCCGGAAAGTTGCTCGGCGACGAAGGCGTCGAGGGGCTTGTCTGCGTTGAACGAACGAATGACGTAGTCGCGGTAGCGCCATGCCCATGGGCGTTCGGAGTCGGCCTCGACGCCGCCGTTGGAGTCGGCATAGCCGGCGACGTCGAGCCAGTGGCGTCCCCAGCGTTCGCCATAGGCGGGCGAGGCGAGGTAGCGGTCCACGAGCCGCGAGTAGGCGTCTTCGGAAGGATGGGCGGCGAAGGTTTCGACGTCCCCGGGAGCGGGCGGGAGTCCGGTGAGGTCAAAGGCGAGGCGGCGGACGAGGGATGCAGGGGAGGCGTCCGGGGCGAAGGCGAGTCCCTCGGCTTCGAGACGTGCGAGGACGAAGCAGTCCACGGGGGTGCGGACGCGGGAGGCGTCTCGGACGGGGGGCGACGCGGGGGCGGCGATGGGTTGGAAGGCCCAGAAGGCGCGTTCCTCCTCGGTGATCACGAAGTCGGGTGCCTGTTCGGGCTCGGGCCGTGCGGTGGGCGCGCCGAGTTGGATCCACTTTTCGATCAACTGGACATGGTCCTTCGAGAGGGGCTTCCCGTCCTTGGGCATCTCGCCGGAGCGCACAAGCTGGAGAAGGCGGCTTTCGGAGGCCTTGCCGGGGACGATGGCGGGGCCGTCGTCGCCATGGAGCATCAGGCGGCGGAGTCGGAGGTCGATGCCGCCCTTGGCCTTGCCGGACTCGCCGTGGCACTGGAAGCACTGGGCCTTGAGGATGGGGCGGATGTTGCGCTCGAAGGTGGGCGTGTCGGGCGCTCCGGCCGGGCCGACGGCGGCCATGGCGACGCGGTGGAAAAAGCCGACGGCCATGACCCATGATCCGAGGGTGGCGCGCGCGGAGAACATGGGCGGCAGACTATCGGAATCGCGCGGCATTGACTACGGGGAGTTGCGGGCGCGTTGTGGGCAATGCGGGAGGGCGGTCATGGCTTGGGCATGGGCAAGTCCAGCGGCAGGATGCCGCCGCCACTTTGCCCGCGGGCGCATGGCGGCGGGACATGCATGCCGCCGCGCGTGGGGCGCCGATGTCAGCGGAGGTACACGGGGTTGGAGTACACCCATGCGCGCCATTCGTCGTCGAGCTGGAGCCAGACCTCGGCTCGATAGACGCCCGGGGCGGCGACGGGATGGGAGAGGCGATGGCCGACGGCGCGGGCGACCTCGTTGCCATCCCGCATGAGGCGAACGGTCCCGTGAAGGGGGCTTTCGACGTCGATGCGTCCGCCGGGCTTGAAGGGTGCCTCCTCGCCCATCCATGCGCGGACGCGGTCGGAGAGGGCGGGTTGCACGTCGTCGAGCCATGCCATGCGGAACCCGGATGCGTTCCCCATCCAGGAGTGGGCGACGAAGACATGGCCGGAGCGGACGGCATGGCGGAGGGCGGGTTCGGTCGGTTCGGTTGCCCAGACGTGGGTGGTGACGCAACGGAAGGCGCGATGGTAGGGATCGACGTCGAGGAGGCGAAGGACGGCGCCGTTGGTAAGGCCTTCGAGGATTCGGATGAGGCCGGGGCGAAGTGCGACGGAGATTTCCCGCATGGACTCGGGCTTGTCGATGGCGGTGCCGAGGCGAGCGGTGACGGCATCGATCTTCTGGAGGACGAAGACTTGGTTGTGGTGGCAATCGTTGGCACCGACGCCGACGAGGCGGCGCGAGCGGGTTTCGCGGTCCCACTTGTCGAGGTAGAGGGCGGCGTACTCGACCTGCGCGCCGAGGACGGCGTCGGGGAAGGATGCGACGAGGGACTGGAGTTCCTTGAGGCCGGCGGTGTCGGTGAGGCGTGCGGCGAGGTCGAGCATGCCGAGGACGTCGCGCTTGGCGTCATGATGTCGGTTGTAGATTTCCATGCCGGTGAGGCCGGCCATGTCGTGGTCCATGCGTTCCTCGGCATGGGAGAGGAAGATCATGCCGGTGCCGGCGCCGACGGCCTCGACGAAGCGCGGGATGGGCTCGT
>CAIYFP010000250.1 GCA_903925515.1 uncultured Verrucomicrobiota bacterium | reverse complement strand
GGGGATCGGTGACCGGTGGTGTCGCTTCGCTCAACCACCGGCTACCTGCTGCGAAACCTTCGGTTTCGAGCAAGGGATCCCATGCGGTCGGTCCTTCGGGGGGCCAAGGCGTCATTTCTCTGCATTGGGATGCCCGGTTCTTTCGGAGAGGGTGAGCGGATTGGGGCCGTGGGAACCATCTGCTTGCCACTCCATCCGTGTCCAAGGCCGGATCCGTGAACCGAAAAGCTGCCTACGCGTGGATTGGGGTCCGTCCTCACGCCTTGCCCCGGGGCATTCTTGGAGCAACCCAACACCAGCGATTTGTGAGACACGACACTAGCCCCTCGCAACGCATCCTTGCCGCCCCGGCCGCATCTCCATAGCCTGACCCAGTCGCCGTCCCGGGCCTGCCCATGGGCAAGTTCCCGGCCATGGCCACAATCTCTACCTATGGCAAAACGTTCCGTTCGCGACCTCGAGATCTCTGGCAAGCGCGTGTTCATGCGCGTGGATTACAACGTCCCCATGGAGGACAAGGACGGCGTGATGGTCGTCAACGACGTCACGCGCATCCGGGAAACACTCCCCACCCTCCAGCTCCTCACGTCCAAGGGAGCCCGCGTCATCCTCGCCGCCCACCTCGGCCGGCCCGACGGCAAGCGCGAGCCCTCCATGAGCCTCAGGCCCGTCGCCGAAAAGCTCTCCGAAATGCTCGGCAAGCCCGTCGCGTTCGTGGATGAGTGCGTCGGCGACAAGGCCGAGGCCGCCGCCAACGCCCTCGGCAACGGCGACATCCTCCTCCTCGAAAACGTCCGGTTCCACGCGGAGGAGGAGAACAACGACCCCGTCTTCGCCGCCCGCCTCGCTCGCCTTGCGGACGTGTATGCCAACGACGCCTTCGGCGCCGCCCACCGCGCCCATGCCTCCACCTGTGGCGTCGCGCGCATCGTCCGCGCATGGGGCGGTCCCTGCGCCGCCGGCCTCCTCATGGAACGTGAGCTCAAGTTCCTCGGCGACGAACTCCAAAGCCCCGCGCGCCCCTTCGTCGTCATCCTTGGCGGCGCCAAGGTCTCGGACAAGATCAAGGTCATCGACCGCCTCCTCGAGAAGGCCGACACCCTCCTCGTCGGCGGTGCCATGGCCTACACGTTCAAGCTCGCGCACGGCGGCAAGACCGGCCGGTCCCTCGTCGAGAAGGACCACACCGGGACCGCCCTCGCGGCCGAGGCCAAGGCCGCCCAACGCCACGTCGGCTTCCACCTCCCCACCGACACCGTCGTCGCCGAACTGCGCGACACCGGCCGCCTCAACAAGAAGGGCAAGCCCCTTCTTGAGCCCGTCAACCCCCGCGTTGTCAGCGGCGACATCCCCGACGACACCGAGGGCTTCGACATCGGCCCCGCCACCGCCGCCACGTACGCTGCCGTCATCGCCGGGGCCAAGACCATTCTCTGGAATGGACCCATGGGCATGTTTGAGGACAAGCGCTTTGCCGAGGGCACCCTCGCCGTTGCCAAGGCCGTCGTCGCCGCCACCCAGGAGCACGGTGCCAAGTCCATCATCGGGGGCGGCGACTCCGTGAAGGCCATCAACAAGGCCGGCCTCGGCGACAAGGTCACCTTCGCCAGCACCGGCGGCGGCGCGTCCCTTGAGTTTCTCGAAGGCATCGCCCTCCCCGGCGTCGAGGCCCTCGACGAGGCCTGAACACCCCATTCATGACATTCCAAGAACTGGGCCTTCGCCCATCCATCCTCGAGGCCGTGGAGGCCCTCGGCTACGTCGAGCCCACCCCCATCCAGGACAAGGCCATTCCCCTCGTCCTTGAAGGCCGCGACATCATTGGCTCCGCGCAAACGGGCACCGGCAAGACCGCCGCCTTCTCCCTGCCCATCCTCAGCAAGCTCGCCACGCCCGAGCGCAGCCCCCGCTGCCTCGTCCTTGAGCCCACCCGGGAGCTGGCCCAGCAAACCTACGACAACTTCCTCAAGTTCTCCCGGTTCACCAAGCTCCGCGCCGGCATCGTCTATGGAGGCGTCGGCTACGGCGCCCAACGCGAGACCCTCCAGCGCGGCGTCGATGTCCTCGTCGCCACCCCCGGCCGCCTCCTCGACCACATCGGGCAGGGAACCGTCCGCATGGACCGCATCCAGTTCGTCGTCCTCGACGAGGCCGACCGCATGCTCGACATGGGCTTCCTGCCGGACGTGAAGCGCATCCTCATGCGCTGTCCCAAGAAGCGCCAAACCCTCCTTTTCTCCGCCACGATCCCGCCCGCCATCGAGTCCCTCTCGTCATGGGCCTTGGTCAACCCCGCCAAGATCGAGATCGGTGCCCGCCGTTCCCCCGCCGACACCATTCGGCACGTCCTCTACCCCGTCGCCCTCGCCCAGAAAAACGACCTCCTCCTCGCGCTCCTCGACAAGGTCCAGTGGGAATCCGTCATCCTTTTCTGCCGCACCCGCCGCTCCGCGGACCAAGCCGCCGCCTTCCTCAAGCGCCACCGCCACAAGGCAGCCGTCATTCACTCCGACCGCACCCAGAGGGAACGCCAGCAGGCCCTCGATGGCTTCAAGTCCGGCTACTACGAGGTCCTCGTCGCCACCGACGTCGCCGCCCGCGGCCTCGACATCGCGGACGTCTCCCACGTCATCAACTACGAGGTGCCCGAACACCCGGAGGACTACGTCCACCGCATCGGACGCACCGGCCGCGCCCAGGCCACCGGCGACGCCTTCACCCTCATGACGGCCGGCGACGCCCCCCACGTCCAGGGCATCGAACGCTTCATCTCCCGCAAGATCGAGCGCGTCCGCCTCGAAGGCTTCAACTACCAGTACTCCGCCCTCTTCGACGAGGACCGCCTCGGCTCCCTCGCGGACCGCAAGACCCGCGGCGTCCGGCTCGGCAAGGGCTACTTCTTCGGACCCGCCCGGCGCCGGCGCTGATCAGCCCCGGTCGCCCGCGCATCCGTCACCGACACGTCCACCAAGGCCGATTCCGACGTGCGCCCGTTCATGGCCCACGCCGTCGCCCGCAGCACGTGATGCCCCGGCGGGAACCGCGTGATCCGGAAGCCGTACCTTCCATCCGCCCCCGCCGTGGCCCGCGCCAACTCGCGCCAATCCGCCGACGGCGCCGTCAGGAACGCCAGCACCACCGTGGATCCGGGCTCCGCTCGCCCCACCACGTCCACCACCCGGTCCACGTCCCACCGGGACCCGTTGGCTGGGGACTCCATGGTCGTCGGCTGCATCGCGGCGGCAGGCCGCCTTGCCGGGGCCGACGCCACCCCGGCCCCGGCCGGCGCGGCCACCGGCCGGGGCAACGTCAACACCCACGCCAGCAAGCCCAAGAAGGCCAAGGGCAACGCCACGTTCCAGCGGTCGTACCACCCGATCCAGTACGGCGGCATCCGCGACGCGCTCACGCCTCGTCCTCCCCGGCCGCCCGGGCCCTGATCACCGCGAGCTCCGCCGCAAGCTCATTCCTTTCGCGCCCCAACGCCTCAAGGTCCGCCAACGCCGCCGTCAAACGCGCGTCCGAATCACCCGCGGGAGCCCCAAGCCTCGCCTCCAGCACCGCATGCGACCGGGACACCGCCTCCAACTCGGACTCCAACGCCTTGCGCTGCGCCTGGGCCGTCGCGAGCTGCTTCCTCATCTCCGCAACCATCGATTCCCGGTCCGCGGCCTCCCGCAACGGGGCCTTGGCCGCCGCCTGCAGCCTCGACACCTCCACCAGCAAACGCTGGTTCTCCGATGCCGCCCTCGCCGACTCGCGCTGGGCCTCCGCCTGCGTCCGCTGCATCTCCCCCGCCCGCTGCTCCATCTCCGCCAGCTCGGCCTCCCTCCGCTTCAACGCCGCATCCGAGGCCTCGCGCTTGCGAACCGCCGCGTCCAGCCCAGCCCGGGCCTTCGCAACGTCCGCCTCGAGGCCCTTCGCCCGCGCCACCTGCTCGGCAAGCGCCCTTCGAAGCTCCTCCGCCTCCACCTCGGCCTCGCGACGCACGCGCTCCGAGCCTTGCCGCGCCTCCTGCGCCGCGTCGCACGTCGCCTCCGCCTCGTTCACGCGCTCCCGCATCCCCTTCAGCTCCGCGTCGCGCGACGCCACCGCCGCCTCCAACGAGTCCCTGACAGACAGGACCACCGCGTGCTCCGTCCCCATGGCCATCGCCTGCTCCCGCAAGCTCGCCAGCTCCCCGGTCGCCCGAGCCAACTCCTCCCGAAGCCTGGCCGCCTCCCCCGAAAGCCGCGTCACTTCACCCTCCAGTGCCCGGACCCTTTCCATCGCCTTCGCGAGCCCAGCCCCCATTTCCGTTTCCCGCACCTTGGCCATCGACAGGTCGTTGTCCCTGCCGGCCAGCGCGGCCTGGGCCGCATTCCGTGCCTTCGTCGTCGCATCAAGGTCCGTCAGCCGGTTCCGAAGCTCCCCAAGGTTGCGCGCATGATCGTGCCGCAGCTCCGTCAGCTCCCGTTCCCGCTCCGCCAGCCTGCGGCGCAGCCCGAACGTCTCCGAACGCAGGAAGTACAGGTCCAGCAGCCACTTGACCACCATGCCCCCCGAAAGCGCCAGGAGCAGGCACGGCCATGGATGCTGCATGACAAATGCTTTCATCTGGATGTACGCGCCGCTCCCGTCGCGGGCCCCGGCCCCTCCGTGCGCGGCGTCGCCCCCTTCCCTACCACCTCCGCCCCCCGCGCTGCAATGCGGGCGACGCCCCTTCTATCACCTCGAACGTCACGTCCAGAACCGGGTACCGCCGCCAGTCCCCGTGGTCGAAGTGCCACCACTCGTTCGTCAACACCGTGAACCCCTCCGCCTCCATCGCCCCCCGCAACAAGTCCCGCGCGTGCCGCTCCCCGGCCGTCCCCCCCCCATACGAGGCATGGGCCCTCGACGTCGGCTCGTCGTACGCCGATGGCATCGCCACCTCCTCGCCCGTCCGAAGATCGTACAACGTGCAGTCCACCGCGCAGCCGCGGTTGTGGCGCGACCCCTTCGCCGGGTCCGCCACGTACTCCCTTCTCGACGGCGGGACTGATTCCCAGAACAGCTTGGTCACCGACCACGGCCGGTACCCATCCATCACGAGGATGCCGTAGCCAGCGGCGGCAAGGCGCCGGTGCGCTCGCCCCAGCGCCAACGCCGCCGGACGTTGAAGGCACGCCACCGCCCGCCCGTACACGGGACGCCCCATGAAGTTGTTCGACGTGGCATACCGGACCTCAACGCGCAGGCCCGGCTCCACGGCCCGCACGTTCACAAGGTCCACCCGCTCGAATGGCCCGGCTTCCACGGGCGGACGCATCTTGCCCGCCGCACAGCCCCACGCCCATGTCGCCAGCCATGCAGTCCACGCCGCCTTCGCCCAAACACGCCAATCCCTACGCCAGTCCCGTGCCACCACCCCATTCAAGCCGCAACCCACTCATCCGGACATCCCGAAAACCCATGGAACCACCCCAGACCCTTCCCCATCCGCGCGCACGGACGGAACCGCCCCCCGGCAAACGCCCCATCCATGCCCCCTCAAGCAAGCCCGGCATCTTCCCCTGCACGGCCCAGCCTCGCCCCGGACGCCGTCACCTCGTCCGCATGGTACGAAGACCGCACCAGAGGTCCCGAAGCCACATGCACAAACCCCATCGAACGGCCGAGCTGCCCGTACTCCTCAAAACGACCCGGCGCCACGTATTCCACCACCGGCAGGTGCTTCAGGGTCGGTTGCATGTACTGCCCCAACGTCAGGATGTCCACCCGAGCGCCCCTCAGGTCCCCCATCGCCTCCACCACCTCCT
>CAIYFP010000249.1 GCA_903925515.1 uncultured Verrucomicrobiota bacterium | reverse complement strand
TTTCGTGTATTTCGTGGTTCCAACCCTTGGCCGCCCTCAAGCACCTCGCATGGCTTCCCTTCACTTACCCGAGGCAGCACGCGACCCCCTCGCCGCCACCTGTAGCCGGCCCACAGCCCGGCGTTTGTGGAACCACGAAATACACGAAACACACGAAAACCCGGGCCCACAAGCCCAAGGCAAGGGATGCCACATCGGGCGTTTCGTGTGCGGACGTTCCAAGGTCAACGCCTATGGCTGGGCGCCCTCACCCGGCGGAAACGTGGCAGATCCGTCCCGGCTCTGGCCCGATCACGTCCAGCGGCAGGATGCCGCCGCCACTCTGCCCCGGCGACGTTCGGAGGCGCGGCACTCTTGCCGCCGCGTGAGGGCACTCGGCCTACAGCATGGGCAAGGCGTTGAGCATCACCGGTGAGTTTCGGTGATCTGATCCCCCAAGCCGTTTTTAGGCCCAAGAATCGGGAACCCCCGCAGCAACAGCGCCGGAATCAAGTTGGACGTCGGGGACGACCCCCTTTCCCATCCCTTGCTGCGGCTTGGCGGGACGATGCAGGTGGGGAGGCATGGATTGCGAAGCAGATGCTTAGGCAAGCCGGGAAGCGAACAAGGCCCGTGCCAGTAACCGGCCCGCGACGCGCGACGAGCGAAGCACGACGGAGGAGCGGCAGCGGATCGAGCAAGCAAGAGCGGGCCGGCTGAATCGTCCCGGCCTAGCGGGAACCTTGCTGGGGCCGATTCCGTTGCATTCGCCAGCGGCGGTGAAGGCAAAACACGACAAGGCCCAGCCCGGAGGCTCCAGCCCAGTGGGCGGGCTCCGGAACCGCGCTGAACTGGACCTCGTCCACGAAAACCCAATTCCTTCCCCGCGTCGTGATTTCCACGCTGAGGCTGTTCCCCGTCCAGGACCCCACGAACTCGAGCGTGCCGCGGGTCTGATCGGCGAGCTCCGCGCCCGAAAGTGCAAACGCGACCCCTCCGATTGTGACTTGCGTGGGGAGGTAGATCCCGGCGCCGGGCTCGGCCCGCGCGAAGTCGATGGACACCTTGTTGACCGTCACCGGGCTGTTGAAGGCGAAGGTCAGGGTTGGGTTCACCGTGATCCAACCCACCCATTCCTGGGCGTTGCCGTAGCCCAGGTTGGCGGTCCAGTTGTCCACCCCGTAGATCCCGTCGGTCAGTTGAACGCCTGTGTCGTCGAAGTAATTCCATGTTCCACCCTCGGCCCAGCCTTGGCCGGTCGTGGCGGTGTAGGACGCGGGAACGATGATGCCGGCCGTGGCCGGGCGCACCAAGACGGCAAAAAGGGCGAGGATTAGCAGGACATGGGAGTTTTTCACGCACTGGTGCCTACTCATTCCTAATAAATCCCTGCAAGGAAAAAGTTCCCTCGTTCGCGGCCGGGCGACCGGTTCCAACGAGGGGATGGGCAACGGAATCGGGGCGACGGGGTCACATCCCAAGCTTCGGTTCCGCTGCCGAAGGCCCCATTTTTCAGCGGGGTCATTGCTCTGGATGTGACCCGAGTGCCCTCGCCTTGCTGAACCG
>CAIYFP010000248.1 GCA_903925515.1 uncultured Verrucomicrobiota bacterium | reverse complement strand
TGACTGGACGGCAGTCACCTGCCGAAGGACTTCGGACAACCTCAGCGGGTACCGGTCTGAAAAGGCGGAGCCCGGTCCGCTGGACCAAATCGGCCGGAGAAGCTGGTCCGCAGGCATCGCGCCGGCCATGGAGCCGATGGACCACCTGACAACACGATTCGTGCGCTCGAGTGCTGCGGGAAGCCTTCCGGAAAGGGCTCCGGAAACCACCACGCGTACGACGGGGTTGGTGGCAGAACTTCCCACGGCCGCCCACGAGGATGTCCTGCCCCCGTGGGAGGCGAGGATCTCTTTCATCTCGGGCGAGACGGCGAGGTCCCATGGACTGGCGCCCGCCTTGTCGCCGGCGTTCACGGATGCGCCGTGCGCGAGAAGGAACTTGGCCATGGAAGGATCGTTCCGCGCGGCGGCGCGGTGCAGCGGGGTGAGGCCATGAGTCGGGTCGATGACGTTCACGTCGGCCCCGGCGGCGACCCACTGCTGGACGACCGCCAGATGGCTGAAGGATACGGCGGCATGCATGACCTCCGGCGAATGCGGTTGGGCTCCCAGGGCCAGCCATCGGGCCACGCCGTTCGTCCAACCGACCTCGGCGGCGGCCACCAGGGCGCCCGGGTCCGACGGCAGGCGGGTTTCCCGTTGAAGCAAGAGCTCGGCGACGCTGAATCGCATTCCCTTGATGGCCAGCTTCAGCGGCGTTGCACCCTTGGGGATCAATCCCTGCGGGGTGTTGATGGGCCGATCCGTCATGGCTGCAGGATCGGCGCCGCCTTGGAGCAGCACTTCCACCATGGCTCGATAGCCGGACCCGGCGGCATGATGCAAGGCGGTCATTCCCGAGGAATCCCGGCCCTTGGGATCCGCCCCGCTGTCGAGCAGAGCCTTCACCACGGGCAGAAGGCCGGCGCGCGCGGCGACGAGGAGCGCCTGGGTGCGCTGGGCCGGACCGGGACCCTCGGGACCGAGTTCCAGCAGGTAATGGATCACCCGAATCCACCCGTTGCCTGCGGCCGTGACCAGCGGGGGTTCTTGGCCGGGAGAGGAACCCGTCAACAAGTCGGGGCTTTCAGCCCGCCAACGTTGAAGCCTGGCCAATAGCCGGTCTTCTTCAGAGATCTCGGCCCCGCCGACGCCCTTGCCGGTGGACTCATTCGCGCGGCCCTCTGCGGAACCCGTTCCAGGGGAAGGAGAGCCTTGGGTTGAGGCATCCCCGGCGCGCTTCTCGGCCCATTGACGTTGCAGGGCCAAGACCTCCCGCCGCGCCTTCAGGACTTCCTCGTCGGTGGCCTGCCCGGCAGCGGCCTTCTTCTCGATGACGCGCAGTTGTTGCTCGGCCACCTCGATCTCCGCGAGCAGCAGGCTGGAGGCCTCGCCGCCGGCGGCGGCCATGGCGGACCGGGAGCCCGCGGAATCCCCGGATCGTTCCTGCTCGATTTGCGCCTCCAACGGGACGCGTCGGCGCGCGTCGGCGTCGAGGGTGTGCTGCAGCTGCCGCAACTCGACTTCGAGCATGCTGAACCGGTTTTTGACCATGGAAGTGGCCGCTGCAGAAAGCTCCTTCGATTGGGCGTCCCATTCGGCTGCCCGGGGGACATCAACTTCTTGCGCCCACGGAAACTCCCGCCGAAAGGCCTTCGATTGGGCGTCCAATTCCTTCTGATGGGCCTTCAATTTGGCGTCCAACTCGGCTGTCCGGGGGACTTCCTTCACCTTCGGCGTTTCCTTGGCCCGGGCCGTCTGAAGGTCGAGGAGGCGTCGCAGGAGATCCTGCGCCTCCGTCCATCCTGGCTCGTCATGGGCCATGGCGCGGAGGACGTCCTCGGCTCCATGGCTGCTTTGGAATTCGCGATAGCGGTCCAGCCGTTCGGCCACTTGCCGAAGCCGTTCGCGTCGGGTCGCAAGCAGGGAATCCAGCTCGTTCAGTTCCCGCAACAGTCGTGCGAGACGGAACCCGTCCGTCGCCTTGCCGGCGGGAGTCCCGCCCCCGATGTGGCGTTGGGCCGAGGCGACAAGTTGAAGCTGGTCCGGGAACTGGCGGACGAGGCGTTGGTAAAGTTCGGAGGCCTCGTTGGTGCGTCCCATGCGACGGCGGGCCTCGGCCAGGCGGAAAATCAACGTGGCGTGAAGGGCGCGACGTTCCTCCGCGCCGCGCAGGGCCTCCTCGTAGGCCTGCGACGCCCGGCCGAGATCGTGCTCCGACTCCTCGAGCACGATGCCGCGCTCGAAGGCTTCCCGCGCAGGGTCCGGCGCCTGGGCCTTGAGGCCCATGCTGGTCATCGTGATCCACACGGCCCAGAGCAGCAGCCGGGTTGGCCGACGCTGCCGATCGAGTTTCAGTTTCATGCCCATAACGTGCCCGGACCCAGGGCCGGGATTGTCAGGATTCTGCCAAACTTGGTTCCCATCGGTAACCGACGCCGTGAACGGTCCGGAGGCGCCGTGCGGCCTGCACGCCCAGCTTGGCCCGCAGGGACGCCATGTGGGTATCGACCGTCCGCGTCGTCGGAAAGGCCGTCACGCCCCACACGACGTCGAGGCAACGCTCGCGCGTGACCACCTCCCCGGCGGCATCCACGAGCAAGCGAAGGAGTGCGAATTCCTTGGGCGTCAGGCGGAGCGAACACCCCTCGCGCACGGCCTCAAGACGGGCGAAATCGACCGCGACGCCCGACCATTCGAGTCGTGTCGGCGTGGAACCGGGCTCGCGTCGATGCCGACGCAACACGGCCCGAACCCGGGCGAGGAGCTCGGCAGCGCTGAACGGCTTGACCAGGTAGTCGTCGGCGCCGGCGTCGAGCCCGCGGACACGGTCTTCCACCTGTCCCTTGGCCGTCAGCATGAGGATGGCGACGGGACGGGCCAGCCGACGCAGTTGCGCGGCGACGGCGAACCCGTCCAGGCGGGGCATCATCACGTCCAGCAGGACCAGCTCGGGCGACTCGTCGAGGGCCCGCTGGAGGCCAGACTCCCCGTCGGAGGCGGTGAGCACGCGGAATCCGGCAGCCGTCAGGGTGTCGGCGAGGACGGTGCGCATGGGTGCCTCGTCTTCGATCACCAAGATGCGTGCGGACGATGGCTCCATGGACGCGTGGGGAAGATTCATGCGGCGGGTTCCGGCGCGTCGGGCTCAGGGTAAAATCCGGGCGGAGTCCGGGGCCATTCCATGCGGAAGATCGCGCCTTGGCCCGGTTGGCTCACCACGGACACGCGCCCGCCGTGGGCCTCGACGGCATGCCGGACGAGCGCAAGGCCAAGCCCGACTCCCGTCGTTTCGCGGCGCAGTTCGCCGCCGAGGCGGTAGAACGGTTCAAAGATTCGTCCCTGTTCCTCCCTGGGAATGCCGGGGCCGTGGTCGCGCACGGACAGGCGCACCGGAAGTTCGCAGGCCGCGTCGCGTTCCAGTTCCACCTCGACGACGGATCCGCGAGGGGCGTGCTTGAGGGCGTTGTCGAGGAGGTTGAGCAGCGCCTGTTGCAACGCGAGGGCGTCCCCCACGACCTCGCCGGCCGACGTCCCGGGTTGCACCTTCATGCGAACCTCAATGCGGACCCCGCGGTCCTCGGCCAATGGGGCCGGGATGCGGACGGATTCCTGCACCAGGCGTACCAAGTCCAGCGGCGCGAACTCGTACCGCTTGCGCCCTTGGTCGATGCGCGACGCATCGAGGACGTTCTCGACCAACCCTGCGAGACGTCGCGTTTCCTGGAGAAGGAAGGCGGCGTATTCCCGGCGCTTGGCAGGCTCTTCGACCCGGCCCTGCACCATGCCCTCGGCCAGGAGGCGCATGGAGGCCAAGGGGGCACGGAGCTCGTGCGAAACGGCCGACACGAAGTTGGAGCGCACCTCGGCGAGCCGTTGTTGCCGCTCAAAGGCACGGTGCGTCTGCCAAAGGCCGATCCCGGCCACGCTCATCGCGCCCGCCAGCAAGCCCGCGAAGAGAAGCCGCTGCCGTCGCTGCGCCACAAACAACCGGTCCGGATCCACGAGGGCCACCCGCAGCCGGAACGGAATCCGGTCGGCGTCGGTGTTGCCCCACCGGACGCTTCCCTCGGTGGACACGACTTCGCCGGGGCTGCCGGGTTCGGGAAATTCGGGGCCTACGGGAGCCAACCCTGCCGTGACCTTGCTGCCGGCCACGTCGATCACGGCGGCCATGCCGTCCGCCCAACCCGGGTCGCCGGCCCGTTGGATGGCCGCCCGAAGCCGTTCTTCGACGCGGGACGCTGCGAGGGCGCGGGCACGATGACCGTTCGTCCCGGACTCGATTCGCACCCACCAACGCTGGGTGGATGATTCCGGCCACCCATGAAAGACGGCGGGGGAGCCGGCGGACCGGGCCGCGAGGATTCCGGAGAGCGACGATGCCATCGCCCTCGCCCGGGCATCGCGTTGGAATTCCCGGGCCAAGTTTGTCGCCCGGGTGGGTTCGCGGGCCTTCCATGCCGCGAGCAAGGCGCCGGAAAGGACCGAGGGTTGGTCAATGACCCATGTTCGCAACCAGCCTTCGGAAAGATCCACGGGAGGGGTGATGGCATTCGATTGCAACAGGCGCAGGGCAATCAGCGGGGCCAGGGGAAGCCCGGACTCCACCTGCCAACCCGCGCGACCGGCCTTCTGCGCCAGTTCCCATGCCGCCGCGGCATCAGCAGGGGAACGCCCCTGCGATGGAGGTTCTTCCCATCGAATCCATGCCAGCACGGCGTGCAGTTCCGGCGGCAGGTTGGTGGCGTCTGCGAATCGTCCCACGGCTTGCTCCACCTCGGACCATCGCCCGGCGAACCGTGCCGAGCGGGCGGATTCCAGGGCATCGCGGACGTCGCCGGGCAGGTTCTCAAGCCACGTCGCCGGCATGGGCACTTCGGGGGCTGGTGAGGGTTGCAGAAGCACGCCCTCGGAATCCCATCGCACGTCGAGGACGTCAGCCTCGTCGGGAGCAGGTTCGCCGTCCGGCACCTCGGCCAGCAATCGAAGCCAACGGGTGGCGGCGGCGGATGTCTTGTCCCGCGCGTGCCGCTCCACGGTTGCTTGGTCGCGCTCAAGGGACAGCCAGCCCACGATCCCAAGCGCCACCAACGGCAGCAGCACGAGGAGCATGGGGCGAAGAAGAGCGAATTGCCGCATGAAGGTTCGCAGGAAGCACTGCACTGCATTCGTCGGTTGGGAGCAACGCCCGATTTGTCAGGGAAGTGTCAAAGCGTGCATCCCGAAGGGATCGTCGGGATCTGGGACGGGCCGCGGAGATCGGACCGGTCCCGCGGGGCGGGAGCATGGCGTGGCGGCCTGGGACGGCCGCGCTCCCAGGGTTGAGCCCACACGACGTTTTCGGGACCACCCACCCCTTTGGAATGGAGCGAGTGTTCACTCGGCCAACAGCATGAATGCCTCGGGTGGCCTCAAGGCCGCGTGCCCTCACGCGGCGGGGTTGCGGGGATGGTCTTGAACCGCCGGGTTGGCGAACCCGGCGTTCTCTCGGGCGTCCCTCACTTCGACCGCTGCGGGTTTCGCCACTCGCGGCCGTCGTTGGCGAGCAGGTCGTCGGCGGCGAAGGGACCCCACGTGCCCGCGCCGTAGAACTCGCGGTTGGTGAGGGGCTTGCCCACCCATGCCTGCCGGATTGCATCGACGATGCCCCATGCGGTCTCCACCTCGTCGCGGCGGATGAAGAGGGTGGCGTCGCCGGCCATGGCCTCGAGGAGGAGCCGTTCGTAGGCCTCGGGCGTGTAGGCGCCGAACTCGGAGTCGTAGGAGAAGTTCATGCGGACGGGCCGAAGGGAGGTGCCGCCCCCCGGGACCTTGCCGTTGAAACGCAGGGTCATGCCCTCGTTGGGCTGGAGGCGGAGGGTGAGGGAGTTGGAGTCAAGGCGGGCCTCGTTGCTGGCGTTGAACAGGACGTTCGGCGCGGGCTTGAACTGGACGCGAACCTCGGAGGCCGAGAGCGGCAGGTTCTTGCCGGTGCGCAGGTAGAACGGGACGCCGGACCAACGCCAGTTGTCAATGAACAACCGCATGGCGGCGAAGGTCTCCACGCTGGAGTTGGGCTTCACCTTGGGCTCGGACCGGTACGCGGGGCGCACCTCGCCATCCACCTCGCCGGCGAAGTACTGGCCGCGCACCACGTTCTGGGCCACCTGCTCGCGGGACATCGGCCGGATGGAGCGAAGGAGCTTCACCTTCTCGTCCCGGACGGACTCGGCCTCGAGGGACACGGGCGGTTCCATGCCCACGAGGGCGAGGACCTGGAGGACGTGGTTCTGCACCATGTCACGGAGCGCGCCCGCCTCCTCGTAGTACCCGCCACGCGCCCCCACGCCGAGCTTCTCGGCCACCGTGATCTGCACATGGTCGATGGCCTCGCGGTTCCACAGCCGCTCGAAGATCCCATTGCTGAAGCGGAAGGTGAGAATGTTCTGGACGGTCTCCTTCCCGAGGTAGTGGTCGATGCGGAAGATCTGCTTCTCGTGCGCGTACCGGGTCAGGTCGGCGTTGAGATGCTGCGCGCTCCCAAGGTCATGGCCGAACGGCTTCTCGACGACGATGCGCTCCGGCGTGATCCCCGTCTCCTTCTTGTGCAGCAAGCCCGCCTGTCCGAGGTGGGCCGTGATCTCCGAGAACTGGCTCGGGCTCGTCGCGAGGTAAAACAGCAGGTTGGAGCGAAGCCGTTCCTCCGGGAACGCCATCACCATGGATCTCAGCCTCTCGTACCCGACGGGGTCGGCGATGTCCGCATGGCAATAGTGGATGTTGGAGGCGAACGCGGCCCACACGTCGTCCCTGACCGGCTGGGTCCGCGAAAACCGGCCCAAGGCCTCGCGCAGCTCCGATCGCCACACCTCGTCCGTCTTCTCGCGCCGCGCGAAGCCCACGATGCGGAACGGCTCCGGCATCAGGCCCTCCAGCTTGAGGTGATACAGCGCCGGGATCAGCTTGCGCGCCGTCAGGTCGCCCGAGGCACCAAAAATCACCACCGTGCACGGCTCCACCGGCCGACGCCCTTGGTCCAGGCGCGAATCCAGCAATTCATCCAACTGAAGGACGTCGTTCATCCGTGACCCCAGCATGGAGATGCCCCGGCACCGGTTTCAAGCGGCCCGTCCCCTCCTCGATCCCGACATGCCCGTCAAGCCACGACGGTCAACTCAAGGCTTGGCCACGAAACCATGGTACAGGCCCATGTAATACGGCAGCAGGTACACCGTGCCCGCCGCCAGCTCGTTGCCGGAGCCACCGTAGTCCAGGTCCCATGGGTCCGTGTTCCAGTGCCCGAAGTGCCGATTCTCGACCGGCAACACCTTGCCGCCGACCCGGTGCCCCCGGCGGTCGCGCTCGGGCTGGTAGAGGTCCTTGGCATGCACTTGCCCCAGCATCACGATGTCGAGCCGATGGCTGTTGCGGTGCGGCCAGTTCAGGCGGTCCAGGGGAAAACCCTGGAGCGTCGCACGCGAATCCTCCATCCAGCCCTCCCATGGCGACACGGGGAAACGGCCCCACACGCTCGTGATCGTCTCGCCATGGTTCACCGCCGCATGCGCGAAGTGGAAGAAGGGGTTCATCTCCGGAGCGTCGTTCGCCCAGTACTGGAAGAACGAGTATCGCGCCTGGTTCACCAAGGCCGCGTCCCGCCCATGGCGCACCAGGTTGTAGAAGCACATGAACGCCATCTCGTCGTCCGACTGGTTCCCGGAGCCGGGCCCTTGGTGGACCTTCGGAAACATGAGGTTCTGCGCGTACCCGTGCTTCCTCACCAGCTCCATGGCGATGTCCCAGTAGCGCGCGTCGCCCGTCACGTGCGCCGCCACGGCAAGGTAAGACAGCATGCTCAGCGAATTGAGCCCTCGCTCCACCCACCACTGCGGGTTGCCGTTCAACTCCCCCGGCCCGTACACCGCCCATCGCGTCGCCTTGCCGTCCACGTCCACCAACGAGAACCCATGCGACACAAGGTGGTCCGTCAGGTCCTTCACCACCGTCCTCACCCGCGCCTTCTCCGCGTCGTCCTTCGCGCAAAGATCATGGTACAGCGCGTAGAAGAAGTAGTGCCCATCCAGCTCGTCGCTGCTCGTGTCGCCCTTCCAGAACCACTTGCCATCCCCGCTCCTTGGCCACCTCGGCTCGTATGCCTTCCACAACGCGTCGTGCTGCTGCGCCAGCCGGTCGCCCTCGATGCGCCCCACGTTCGGGTCCGGCCATTCCACGGGCCGGATCGTGCGCGCGACATAGCCCGGGTCCGGCGACGGGCTCCCGCCTTGTGTCACCACCTGCAGGAACCGGAGCGCCTCGAAGACCCTCCTCGCGCGACGCAACGCGTCCGCGCTCCCCGTCGCCCCGTGGGCAAAGCACTCCCCGGCCCCGTACATCGCCGTCCACAAGCCGTCGTTGTCCGAGTCCTGCGGGTCCGCCGACGAACGGTCGCCCGGCCGCTTGAGCGGGGCCTCCGCCACGTAACCGTAAGGCGTGCGCGCAATGTAGCGCTCAATCTCCCGTTCATAGTGCTCGGCCTTTTGCGCCAGCGTCATCGGCCGCCAACCAATCCGCCCGACCCCGCCCGCCGTCGCCATCCAGGCGCTCCCATCCGGGTCCACCGCGATTTGACCCACGTCGTCGGAAGGAAGCCATCGCGGACCTTGCCGATAATGGAACCCGCGCCCGTCCCACCGGACCACCCCCAGCCGCGTCGAAAGCCAAACAACGCCGCCCGGCCCACAGGCCATCCCCGTGAATTCGTTCCATGGCAGGCCGTCCCGCCCGTCCATGCAACGCCATGTCCCTTCCTCCCGAAACGCCACCCCGGCCTTCGACGCCATCCAAGGCCGCCCCCCCGAGTCAAAACCAACGGCGAGCACGTTCGTCGCGGACCAATGCCTCCCCAGGGAATCCATCACGACCACCGGCTCCCATGCGGCGCCTGCCCGGCGCCATAGCCCGGTCGTCCCGGCCAACCACAACTCGCCGTCGCCACGCGCCGCCGCATGGCTCGCTTGGATCCCCGGCGGCATGGGAACGGACCGAGCCTCGTCCCGCCCCGCAAGCTCGTGGAGCGAGGAGGCAGCCAACACCCAACGTCGATCCCCGGACCGGACTACCTGCCGGACATCCTTCCACGGCACGGCAACGCTCACCGCGCGCCCCTCGGGTCCGGACACGCGGAAGCTGGCGGCATCGGCGGGGTCAAGGCTGGG
>CAIYFP010000247.1 GCA_903925515.1 uncultured Verrucomicrobiota bacterium | reverse complement strand
GGTGGAGGTCTTACGACGACCGGTTCCGAGGTACTCAGTGGACTGGGCCATGGCTTGGACGGGTGAGGATGAATTGAGGGGCGTGAAAGGGGGACGGGGGCTGGATTTGCACGGGGACGTCACCCGGCGTAGGCCGTGGGGACGGGTTGCTGGGCCGAATGAGGGTGCTCGGCACCCGGATACACCTTGAGCTTGGTGAGGAGGCGGTCGCCGAGGCGGTTCTTGGGGAGCATGCCCTTCACGGCATGAAGGATGAGCCGTTCGGGGTGCTTGGCGCGCACCTCGGCTACCGAACGATAACGTTCGCCGCCCTTCCAGCCGGAGTAGCTCATGAAGGACTTGGCGGACTCCTTGTTGCCGGTGAGGACGACCTCGGAGGCATTGACGACGACGACGAAGTCGCCGGCGTCGAGGTGCGGGGTGTAGGTGGGCTTGTCCTTGCCTCGGAGGGCGTCTGAAACCTGGACGGCGAGCCTGCCCAGCACGGCTCCCTTGGCATCAATCACGCGCCATGCACGGCGTTGAACGTCAATCTTCGGCAAATGCGTCTTCATCTCGTTCCCAACTACAAAAAGGAACGGCGGTTCTATCAGAAGACCGGGCAGCGTCAACCTTGTTCGCTTGGCAATTGCGTCCATGCGAGGTTCGGCCCCCGTCGGCGCGGTCGTGACGAGGCGCGCGACGCGGCAACCGTCATTCGGCCGTCCATGGGGCCACGGGATGCACGCGGCCACCTCCTTGGTCGTCGAGTTCCCGGACCGCGAGGCTGAACCCGGGGAGGTGGTCGCGGCTGCGTGCGACGACGAGGACGACGTGCCGTCCCTGCTTGAGGCGCAGCGGCAGACGCTTGGGTGACCATGTTTCGCGCCCGAGGCGGAGGTCCTGGAGCTCGCGACCGTCGAGGTAGAACTGCAACTCGTGCCGGGAGCCGGGGCCGCCGAGGCTGGCGACCAGCTCGACCCATGCGTCCTCGGTGGACTTGAGGGCAGCGACGGCGTAGGCGCCGCGCGGGGTGCGGTTGTGGCCGGGCGGGGCAGGGAACAGGGACGAAAGCTCGGGCGCGGCCGACGAGGGAACGCGTTGCCAGCGTTGGTCGGCTCCTGCCAGTCGCAGGGGCCTGAGCCAGTCCCAGTCTTCGGCGCGGGTGGCGACCCAGTCCGGGGCCATGGCGGGGGCGGGGTCCTCGGGCCCGATGACAAGCCAGTCGCGGACCTGTCCGCGCCCGGCCTCAAGCGTCACCGGCCATGAGAGGACGGCATTGCCGGATTGGACCTCGACGTGGGAGCGGAATCGATGGGTGCCGCGGACTTCGGACGGGAGCTGGGCCGGCAAGCGGAACGAGGAGGCGCCGGGCTTGGCCTCGGACGCCGCCGCGGTGCCGGCCCATCCGGCGGGCCATGCGGGATCAACGCGCACCCTGACCGGGGACGGCCCTCGGTTCTCGACGGTGACGACCATGCCCGAGGCGTCGGCGGTCCCGGCGTGGAGGGCCTCGTGGAGGCCATGGGACGCCTCGACGCGGACGACGACCCCGAGGAGGGCGTCGGCGAGGTCCGGGTTGTGGGGTGGGGGCAGGGCTCGGGTGACGGCCGTGGCCACGGATGCCTTGAGGCGAATCCATCGCGGGTCTGCGTCCATGTCGATGTCGCCGAGGCTTGATGCCTCGCGACGGAACGGTGCGAGGTCCACGACAGGCGCGGAGGAGAGGCGCCCGAGGACGCCCTGCAAGGCCTCGAACCAATACCCGACGCGACGGCCGGGCTCGATCCATGCGGAGGCGATGCCGGGGCCGACGAGCGGGCGTCGGACGGCGGAGAGTTGGTTGCGGCGCAGCATGACGCCGGCCGTTCGCGCCCCGATGTCGAGGCCCTCGGGGGCGTCGGTGATGCGGTTGTCCTCGATGAGGATGTCCTCGGCGCGGTATGGGGGCTGGCTTCCGACGGAGATCATGATCTTGCCGCCGCGCACCTCGTTGCCGCGGAGGACGGCGGCGTTCATGAGGCAGGGGGTGGCGGCGGCGCCGAGGGAGTTGATGTCGCCGCCGCTGAGCTCGATGGCGGCGGTGCCGGACTCGAACCGCCGCATGTCGAGGCGCGGGGCGACCATGCGGTTTCCGAGCATCTGGGAGAAGAACGACGGCTCGGCGGCCTCGGGGCCGTCGTCCGTGTGCTGGAAGGCGAGGAAGCGGAGGCCGGCCTCGGAGCTGCCGCCGACGCG
>CAIYFP010000246.1 GCA_903925515.1 uncultured Verrucomicrobiota bacterium | reverse complement strand
CTCGTCCGCCGCGCTCGTGTCGGCGCTGCGCAAGCTGTCCGAGAAGAACCTTTCCAACCTCACGCCGCACCCTTGGTACAGCGCGTTTTATTACTCGCATCCGACGCTGCTGGAACGGGAGGCCGCCCTGGGGTCCCCGCGCGGTCCGGTACCAGGCCCTTGACGAGCGAACGACGAAGGATTTGCGCAAGCAGATCGAGCCAGCACGACCGATTCAACTGAACCTAAAAACAGCCGTTCGGGTGGGGATCAGCCAAACCCTCGGGTGGAGCCGAAGGCTCGGCCCATGTTGTAGGCCGCGTGCCCTCACGCGGCGTCAAGGATGCCGCACCTCCGAGTATCCCTGAGTCAGCATGCAGCCGCATCCTGCCGCTGGACGTGACCCGGCCTGAGCCAAGACGGCTCTGCCACGTTTCCGACAGGCGAGGTCGCAGATGGATCCCGCAGGGCCTCGTTGCCTTGATGGGTCGGCCCTTTCCTTGCCTTGAAGCCCTCCTCAACTGCCGGCTTTGGGTTCAACCCTCCGTCGGCGCAGCGTGAGGCGAGAACCGGGCACCCAGAAAAGCTCCTGACGCGCGGTTCCGGGACGTGGTCTTGGGCCTTGCTTCCGCCGCCCCCGCGCGGGGACCTTTCGGCTCCAACGCGCATGCAGCTCCCATACAAGGTCGCCACCCTCATCTACGGCTTCAACAAGGCCGGGGACGTGCTCCTCCTCGAGCGCGCCCTGGAGCCCAACAAGGGCCTCTGGAGCCCGTTTGGGGGCAAGCTCCATGTCGCCGAGGGCGAGTCGCCCCATGCCTGCGCCATCCGGGAGGCCCGCGAGGAGGCCGGGCTGGACCTCGCGCCGTCCGACCTCCACCTCGTCGGGGTCGTCTCCGAGTCCGGCTATCAAGGCACGGCGCACTGGCTGATGTTCCTCTTCGAGGTCCTGCCGCCCCTTCGCGAGCTCCCGCCCGCGCATCGCGAGGGCCGGTTCGCCTTCGTGCCGCTCGCCCGGTTGCCGGAGCTCCCTCTTCCCTCGACCGACCGCGAGCAAATCTGGCCCTTGTTCTTTGCCCATCGAGGCGGGTTCTTCGCCGCCCATGGTGCCTGCCGCGACGACGGCGCGGCGGAATGGTCCGTGCTGGAAAGCAGGCCGTCGCACGAGCCCGATGCCCCGGGGCCTTCGCCCGGCCATGAGGCAGCGGGGCCCCATGCGGTCATCGACCGCGTGTCGGACGAGTTCTTCATGGGGGAGGCGCTGCGGCAGGCCGTCCGGGCGCACGCGGCGGACGAGGTGCCCGTCGGCTGCGTGATCACCCGGGGCAACCGCGTGATCGCGAGGGCGTCCAACCAGGTCGAGGTGCTCCAGGACGCCACCGCACACGCGGAGATGCTGGCCATCTCGCAGGCGCAGCAGGTGGTGGGCGACTGGCGCCTGGGCCAATGCACGCTGTACGTCACGAAGGAACCCTGCCCGATGTGCGCGGGCGCGATCGTCCATGCGCGCCTCCAGCGGGTTGTGTTTGGGGCGCACGACCCCAAGGGCGGCGCGGCGGGCGGGGCCATGAACCTTCTTCAGTTCCCCACGCTCAACCACCGGTGCGCGATCACGCCCGGCGTCCGCGAGCCCGAGTGCCGTCACCTGTTGCGGTCCTTCTTCAAGGAGCAACGCGCGAGGAAGCAGCAAGGCCGAGTCGAGCCGTGCGAGACGACCCCGCCTGTCACGGACGAGCCGACGCGCAACGGCGACGGACCCCGGCCGGATTAGCACCCGTACACGACCGCCAAGGACTCGCCGGCCTCGGGATCCTCCACCACCGGCGTCACGTCGAAGGACAGCAGGTTGGCCCACTCCGCCACGTGATGGTACACCGCCCGTGCGTCGTCGGCCTCGACCAGCGCCCATCCTTGGACCGAGCCCGGCGCATGCCATCGGCCGACCAGCCTGAGCCCGGCGGGCATGGGGGCGCGTGTCTTCATGAAGCCCTCCGCGGCCGGCTTGTGGTTTCCAGGGGCGATCCTCCAACTGAGCATGAACTTCATCTGTGAATTCCTCGGGTGATGTTTCGTTGACGCCATGGTGCCCTCGCAGGGGAGGGGAAATGCCGCGCAAGGCTGCCCGGCCGGCATGAAGTATCAACAGGGAATCCCCGGCGGAAATGTCCGGGCGATCCGTTCCCGGCGGCCCACCCCGCGAAACTCGCGCCTCGCCCCTTGCGTCCGGCGTCCCGCCCCGGTCCCCACGCGGTGGCCATGGCGACCCGCCACCATGACGTCGTCTCATGAAATCCCCGTTCTCAATCCTCGTCCATCGGCTCGCCGTCACGTCGGCGGCCGCCCTCGCGTTCTGGCACGTCCGGGAGGCCATGGCCCAAGGGTGCGTCGCCGTCCGCGGTGGCGGCCTTTGCTCGATGAACCATCCCCTCAGCAACGAGGGCGTGGGCCTCGGGTCCGGGAGCTGGCAGGCCTTCGTGGGCTACCGCTTCTTCAAGTCCGACCGCCATTACTCCGGCGGCCGCGAGTCCCGGAACGCACAAGGCCTCGACCGTTTCCAACAGGGCACCGAGGTCATCAACTACTCCAACTTCATCGACGTCGGCCTCACCTACCAGATCACCCCGCGCTATTCCGCCACCCTCGTGCTCCCGTTCGTCCAGCACACCCGTTCCGCCCCGTACGAGCACAGCGGCGTCCGCCTCAGCACCTCGTCGGGCGGCCTCGCGGACATCCGCGGCTCGCTCAACGCATGGGTTTGGGACCCCTTGGAGCAACCCAAGGGCAACATCCAGGCCGGCATTGGCTTCAAGGCGCCCAGCGGTGACTACGGCGCCACCGACACCTTCTACCAAGACCAGGATTCCGGACCCGGGATCGACATCCGCCCGGTCATCAAGCCCGTGGATCAGTCCATCCAGCCCGGCGACGGCGGCTGGGGGATCACGCTGGAGCTCAACGGCTACCGCCAGCTCGCCTCCCGCCTCATCGGGTATGCCCAGGCCTTCTACCTGTTCAACCCCCAGAACGTGAACGGCACCCCAAGCCCCACCGCGCGCCGGGACGCCGGACCCACACTTGGCACCCTCCACATCGACAACGGCATGTCCATCGCGGACCAGTACCTGTTCCGGACCGGCTTCAACATCATCCTCAGCCACAAGCATGCCTTGGCCTTCTCCTTCGGAGGCCGCATGGAAGGCGTCCCCGTCGAGGACCTCAACGGGAACGCCGGCGACAAGGAGGGCTTCCGCCGCCCGGGCTACGCCATCTCCGTCGAGCCAGGCCTCTCATGGATGCCCGGCCGCTGGAACGTCAACCTCTCCGCGCCGCTCCTCGTCGCCGCCAACCGCGAACGTTCGTACTGGGACGAGCAAAAGGGCCGCCACGGCGACGCCGCCTTCGCCGACTACCTCGTCTCCTTCTCCGTCTCCCGGATGTTCTAGTGTCGTGTCTCACAAATCGCTGGTGTTGGGTTGCTCCAAGAATGCCCCGGGGCAAGGCGTGAGGACGGAGCCTGCCCGCAGCGGTCTGTGACGGACGAACCACGAAGCCCCGGGGCATT
>CAIYFP010000245.1 GCA_903925515.1 uncultured Verrucomicrobiota bacterium | reverse complement strand
CACACCTCCGCGGACCGGAGCTGGCGCAGGAGCAGGTCCTCGAGGGAGGCGCCGGAGCTGACGGAGAAGAAATGGATGCCACGTCCCTTGCAGAACTCGCGCAGGCGCTGGACGTAGCGTGCGACGGCCTCGCGATAGGCCGCGAGGCGGTACTTGCCGAAGGTCACCTCCTGCATGGCGCCGGTCTCGGAGTCCACGAGGCGTAGGTCGCCGAACGTGGAAGGGTCGAGCTCCTCGGGCGCGAGGACCTGGACCGCGTTGACCTGGAAGCCGCGCGCGACGAGCGCGGAGAGGCCGGGCTCGTACCCGGCCGGGTCAAGGAAGTCGCTGAGAACAACCGCCACCCCCGCATGGCGGGCCTCCATTGCTCCGCGTTGCAGGGAGGAGTTGAGGTCGGCAGGGCCACCCCCGCGCAGGGCGTTGAGGTTGGCGAAGTATTGCATGGAGGACTTGCGGCCGCGCACGGCCCGGAGCGAGCCCCGGATGGCGGACTGGAGGGAGGCCGCTGCCGGGTCGTCGCCGGGGCCGGCGACGCGTGCGACGTCCGGGAACACCTGCACCGCGACGCGGTCGAAGCCGCAGAGGGCCACGTACCCGACGGCGGCGGCGACCTGGCGCGCGAAGTCAAACTTGGCGGGGGTGCCGAACAGCATGCTCTCGCTGGCGTCGAGGAAGATGCGGACGGGCAGCTCGCGTTCCTCCTCGTAGAGCTTGAGGAAGAGGCGGTCGAGACGGCCGAACAGGTTCCAGTCCAAGTAACGGAGGTCGTCGCCGACGACGTAGTTGCGGTAGTCGGCGAACTCGACGCTTTGCCCGCGGGCGCGGCTGCGGCGCTCGCCGCGGGCGGAGCTCTTGGCACGGCGCGCGGCAAGGAGCTGGAACTGCTCCAGCCGCCGCAGCAACTCCGGGGTGAGGATGCCCGCCATGCGAGTCCGCCTTCGTGGGCTCAGGCCGTGACGGCCGCGTCGCGCGGCACGTCGGCAAGGATGCGTCCGACGACGTGGTCCGTGGTGATGCCCTCGGCCTCGGCCTCGAAGTTGGGGATGAGGCGGTGGCGCAGGGCGGGAAGCGCGACGGCGGCGATGTCCTCGAACCCGACGTTGAAGCGGCCTTGCGTGAGGGCGCGGACCTTGCCGGCGAGTACGAGGACCTGGGCGCCGCGCGGGCTGCTTCCGAAGCGCAGGTACTGGTTGGTGATTTCCGCCGCCGTGGCGGTCTTGGGATGCGTGGCGAGCACGAGGCGCACGGCGTAGTCCTTCACATGGGACGCGATGGGCACTTGGCGCACGAGCGCCTGCAACGCCCCCAGCGCCTCGCCGTCCAGCACCTTGCGCGGCGTCGCCATCGCCCCCTCGGTCGTCCGGTTCAACACCTCCGTGAGCTCGGCGCCCGTGGGATAGCCCACCACGAGCTTGAAGAAGAACCGGTCGAGCTGGGCCTCGGGCAGCGGGTAGGTGCCTTCTTGGTCGATCGGGTTCTGCGTGGCCAGCACGAAGAACGGACGCGGCAACGGCCTCACCTCGCCGCCCGCCGTCACCTGCCGCTCCTGCATCGCCTCCAGCATCGCCGACTGCGTCTTGGGCGTCGCCCGGTTGATTTCGTCGGCCAGCACGATGTTGGCGAACACGGGCCCCTTTTGGAACTGGAAGCCCCGGCGCCCGTCCGGCGACTCGACGACGAGGTTGGTGCCGAGGATGTCGGCGGGCATGAGGTCCGGTGTGAACTGGATGCGGCTGAAGCCAAGGTCAAGGACCTCGCCCAAGGTGCGGACGAGCAACGTCTTGCCAAGGCCGGGCACGCCTTCGAGAAGCACATGGCCCCCGGCGAGGATCGCGTTGAGGGTGCCCTCCACGACGGCGTCCTGGCCCACCATCACATGGCCCACCTCGGACCTTACGGCGGCATAGGCTTCGCGGAACTGCTCGATGGCGTGCTCTGTGGTCATGGCGTGGATGAACCGTGCTTCAGGGATGCGCTGCTGCCCTAGTGTCTCCCCGGCCAACCCTTCGCTTGCAAGTGCCCATTCGCGGCCCTGTCCCCGCGCAAGCCGCCCGCCGCTCCGCGTTCCGGCGAAGCGCGGCCCATGGCGCCATCCTCAAAGCTTGCCGGTCTTCAGGAACTCGTGCCGGACCGGCGCGGCGACGCGATGTCCGGCGGTCGAGACAAAGGTCACCGTGCCCGGCCCGAACTCGAGCGTCCGCACCTCCTCGAAACCGGCGGGCACGCGGACGACGCCCTGGATGTACTGGACGCTCGTGGGGCGCTTGGCCGACAGCTCCACGGACGTGCGGACGCCCTCGCGAGTCAGGACGTTCGGCGCGATGGAGGCGGCGAGGCCGTCGGCCCAATGGCCCGTGATGTCCTCGATCCCGACGCAGTGGTTCCGGCCGAACCATGGGAGGCCATGGCGGCCGTGGTTCTCGATCCAGAGGAGCGTCCCGTTCAAGATCGCGGGGTCCTTCAACGCGAACCAAACCCAGCCCTCGTCGCGTCGCGTCGCCGTCACCCACGCCCTCTCGCCCGGCTCGTTCAGCAGGAGGACAAGGTCCGCGTGCCCCTTCCGGGCGGGCAATGACGCAAGGTCCGCGTCCGCCGCCCCCTTCCATGCCATCGGCACCCGGTGGATGTCCGTGAACCGCGCGCCCACCTGGAGGGCTTGATACTCCGCCTTGGCCGGGTCGCTGAAGAGCCCGGGCGCAACCATCCCGAACCTGAGCGGGCTCGTCGAAACCCGGAAGACGCCCTCCTTCTCCGGCATCGCGAGGGTCGCGTGGTGTCCGAGGGGTGTCGCGCCGGCGAACCCCTCGATGACATGGCGCGAGTACACCACGTTCTCCCCCTCGACGATCGACAGCTCCTTCGTGACGCGCCCGCGGCGGACCTTCGTCTCCATCACCGTTGCCAACGTCGCCACGCGTCCTTCCTTCCCCCGCGTCCTGCTTGCCAGCCGCCACTCGGAGCCGGCCGTCTCCCCGTGCGGCGGGTGCTTCTCGCCGTTCACCGCCACGTCGTTGCCCCCGAACGGCAGGCAGAAGAAGTCGCCTCGCAACGGCACCAGCACGGGCACGGGGTAGTCATGCTTCTCGCCCTGCCACGGCGACACATGGTACGGGCGCACCGGATGGGGCGTGTCGCGAAGGAACGTCACGGGCGCCATGTGCCCGCCGAGCCTCGTGAGGGCGAGCTCGATGTTGGAGTTCTCGAGCACCCACGAGGGCTGCGACGCGACGGTGCGGAGCCTTTCGGCGGCATGGGCGGGGTTGTTCATCAGGATCGAGGAAGCGAGCGCCAGCGACGTCGCGGCGCCATGTAGCCATGCGGTTTTCATCGGAGTGGAGAACGGGTTCAGGCTGGACCGGAGCCCGTGTGGCGGACAATCCAATTCACCCGGATGCCGCCGGGGATCAACCGCGCCGCCCCGCTAACGTCGCCCGGGCAGCACCCAGCGCCGGGAGCGGTCGTCGTCCCTGAGAAACGGGCTGGCCACCGTG
Source organism: uncultured Verrucomicrobiota bacterium (assembly GCA_903925515.1). GTDB lineage: Bacteria > Verrucomicrobiota > Verrucomicrobiia > Limisphaerales > UBA9464 > UBA6176. The sequence goes on along the minus strand of CAIYFP010000245.1, from coordinate 502 downwards.
ACGGGCGCCTTGCCGGGGCGGAGCCCGAACTGGTAGCGATCCTTTCTTCCGAGCGGCACGGAACCGACGGCCGCGCCATTGACCCGCATGTCGAGGCCGGTGGCCGTGCGGTGGAGGGAAAGACGGTTCCAGCCCTTGCGCAACGCGTCGCCGAGGGGCGGCAGGGGCAATTCGACGCCGCCACCCTTCGCGGCCCGACGCAACACCCATGGGGGGGTCCGGTCGCCCGCCTTGTCGTCCCATTGCCAGTCCACGAAGGCGTCCGAGGAGCCGGTGCGTTCCGACCACAACGTGGCGTCGGCGGCGTCGGAGGCGGCGGGAACCGGGCTGGCGCGGAGCGTCCAGTCGGAGGGCCTCCATGCCTTGCGCGCGGGGTCCGACGCGGTCCAGCCCCGGAGCGAGCGGCCGTCGTAGAGGCACGCCCATGGCTCGGCGTCGGGCGCGGACTGCCCGGGGGTGGCGCGGTTGGGCGGGAGGCTTTGGATGCGAATGTTGCGCCATT
>CAIYFP010000244.1 GCA_903925515.1 uncultured Verrucomicrobiota bacterium | reverse complement strand
GTACTTGAGGGCCTCGCGGGTCTCGACCTCGGCCTCGAAGAAGCCCTCGTAGTCATGCCGGCGGGAGAACTGGATGGCGGGGTGGAAGGGGGTGAAGCTTTGGACAAAGACCTCGCCCTCGACGTCGCCGCGCCCGGCGCGTCCGCTGACCTGGGTGAGCAACTGGAAGGTGCGCTCGCCGGAACGGAAGTCGGGGACATGAAGGCTGAGGTCGGCATGGAGGACGCCGACAAGGGTGACGTTGGGGAAGTGAAGGCCCTTGGCGATCATCTGGGTGCCGACGAGGACGTCGATGCGGCCGGAGCGGAAGTCTCCGAGGATGCGTCGATAGTCCTCCTTGCGCTGGAGGGTGTCGCGGTCCATGCGGGCGACGCGGGCGTGAGGGAAGACCTTGCCGAGGGTTTCCTCGACGCGTTCGGTGCCGAGGCCGGCGTAGCGGATGCCGGGGCGTTGGCACTCGGGCTTGGGGCAGGCGGAGGGGGCGGGTTCGGCGTGGCCGCAGACATGGCAGAGGAGGCGCAGGGAGGCGCGATGGAAGGTGAGGGAGACGCTGCAATTGGGGCAGCCGGCGACGAAGCCGCAGTGGGGGCACTGGAGCGAGGTGGAGTAGCCGCGTCGGTTGAGGAAGAGGATGGTTTGCTCGCGTTTTTCGAGGCGCTGGAGGATGGCCTCCTTGAGGGCGGCGGAGAAGACGCCGGGGGTGCCCTTCTCGGCGCGGCGGGAGTCAAGGCGAAGGTCCACGACGCGGACGACCGGGAGCTTGTGGTCGGTGGCGCGGGACTTCATGACGAGGAGCCGGTACTTGCCCTTGCGTGCATTCCAGTAGCTCTCGACGGAGGGGGTGGCGGACCCGAGGACGACGACGGCGCCCTCGCGGGCGGCGCGGACGACGGCGACGTCGCGGGCATGATAACGGGGGGCCTCCTCCTGCTTGTAGGAATGCTCGTGTTCCTCGTCCACGACGACGAGGCCGAGCCTTTCGACGGGGGCGAACACGGCGGAGCGGGCGCCGATGACGATGCGGGCGCGGCCTTGGCGGATCTTGTGCCATTCGTCGTGGCGCTCGCCGGAGGAGAGGTGGGAATGGAGGACGGCGACCATGGTGGCGTGGGGGCCATGGCCGAAGCGTGCCTTGAACCTTTCGACGGTCTGGGGGGTGAGGGAGATCTCGGGCACGAGGACGATGGCGCCGAGGCCGCGCCCGAGGGCGTCGGCGATGGCCTGGAGATAGACCTCGGTCTTGCCGGAGCCGGTGACGCCGTGGAGGAGGAACGGGAGGGAGACGGCCCGGGGCGGGGATGGGAGGCCGTGGGCCGTGGAGGCGACGGCGTCGAGGGATTCCCGGATGACGGCGAGGGCGGCGGCCTGCTCGGGGTTGAGGGCGAGGGGCTGGGTGGGGATGATTTCCTCGCGGGCGTAGGGGTCGCGGTCCTCGATCTGGGAGGCGATGCGGGCGAGGCCCTTGTCCTCGAGCTTGCGGACGGTGTCGGCCGTGGTGTGGGCGAGGCGAAGGAGTTCCTTGAGGGGCATCTCGCGCCATTCCTCGAGGATGTTGAGGACCTCGCGTTGGCGCGGGCTGAGGTTGGGAAGCTCGGCGGGGGGCGGGACGAAGGACACATGGAGGCGTTCCTTCCAGCGCGCGTCCTCCTTGCGGACCGAATCCGGGAGGACGCTCTTGAGGGCAACCTCGACGGGGCAGCAGTAGTAGCCGGCGATCCAGCGGGCGAGGTCAAGGACCTTGGGGGTGACGACCCCGGCGACGCCGACGACGGAGTCCACGGGGCGGAGGTTGGTGTGGGGCGAGGATTCGGCGAGGGCGGTAACGAGGCCGGTGACGAGGCGATGGCCGAAGGGGACCTTGACGCGGGTGCCGACCTGCACGCGGTCGAGCAAGGGCTCGGGGATGGAGTAGTCGAACTCCTTGCGGACCGCGATCTCGAGGGTGACGCGTGCGATCATCGCATGGCGGCGGAAGGTCAGGGCGAGGGAGCCGGGGCGCGCAGGGTGGCGAGGTAGGCGAGGACGTCGGCGAGGCCTTGCACGCCGAGGTTGTCGGCGAGGCCGGCAGGCATGAGGGACTGGGCCTGCTTGTCCTTGCGGGCGACGTCGGCCTTGCGGATGCGGACGGAGTTGCCGCCGGCCTGCTTGAGGACGAGCTCCGAGTCGGTCTCGCTGGCGACCATCCCGACGTGCTCGTCGCCGTCGCGGGTGACGACGAGCCAGCCCTCGTAGCCGAACCCGATCCCGGCGCTGGGCTCGACGATGGCGTCGTAGAGGGCGTCCTTGCCGAGCTTGGAGCCGATCTCGGTCAAGGCCGGCCCGAAGTCGGACCCCTCGGCGCGGACCTTGTGGCAGGCGAGGCAGCCGACGGAGTCGCGCCGGAGCAACTGGGCGCCGCGGGCGACGTCGCCATGGGCCTTGAGGACCAGATCCCTTGGGGGTGCCCCGGGGGTGGAAGGCTGGGCGGCGGGGCCACGGCCGAGACCCACGGCGAGCTCGCGAACGGCGGGCCAGCGTGCGTTGCGAAGGCCTTCGGCGGCCCGGTCGAGCAGGGGCGCGGGCAGGCCACCCTTCCGCGCGACCTCGGCGACCGCCCGTGCGCCGGGCTCGTTCTGGATCAAGGCATCCATGGCGGCCTCGCGCACGCCCGCGGGGGCGGCCGGGCTGGAGAGCAACGAGGCGAGGCGGTCGTTCCACTCTGGCTGGCCGGATCGGCCGATGGCCTTCAGGAGGGCCGGGGGCACGGCTTGAGACGCGAGCAACTTGCCGGGGAGGGCGGGGTCGATGCGGGCGAGGTAACGAAGGGCGTCGGGCGCGGCGGCGTCCTCGGGGTGGGCGGCGAGGAACTCGACGAGGTGGCCCGCCCGCGAACGGAGGTCGAAGTCACGGATGACCTCGACGGAGGCGGGCTGGCCGCGGAGGCGATCGGCGACGTTCTCGACGGCGGCGCGGAGAGCGGGGTTGGCGGAGAGGTCGGTGCCCTTGAGACGCCGGACGGCCTCGAGCGCGACGTCGGAGGCATCGTCCGGGCGACCATGGACGGGCGCGAGGAGGAGGAGGGCGAGGGCGACGGCGAGTCCCGACCATGGACGGGGCTGGGAGGGGCGTGTGTGGCGCGTCATGACGAAAAAGCCGCTGGAACAACCAGCGGCAGATGGTAGCGCGTACGGGAATCGAACCCGTCTTTCAGCCTTGAGAGGGCCGTGTCCTAGCCGATAGACGAACGCGCCAACGTGGTGCGTTGCTATCGAAAGCGGCGGGTGGCGTCAACCTTCGTTCTTGGCAGGTGGGTGAGCGCGGAGCAGCCCGGGGTTGTGGTTGGTGCCGAAGACGTCGCGTGGGCTCAGGGCGCGGGGAGATGGGCGACGTTGAGGCTCATGGCGCCGCCCATGAGGTTCATGACCATGGTGGGGGCGAAGCCGAGCCGGCGGAGGCGGTCGTCGATTCCTTGCTGGCCCGGATAGCGGAGAAGGGATTCGAGGATGTAG
>CAIYFP010000243.1 GCA_903925515.1 uncultured Verrucomicrobiota bacterium | reverse complement strand
GACGTGTGCTCTTCCGATCTGTCAGCCGTTGCCGATGCCCCCTCGGTTTTACCCCCCCCGGGATTTGTACCAAGGCAAAGCGTATTGAATACGGTGGCGTGAATCCATTTAGTTTTACCCCCCCCGGGATTTGTACCAAGGCAAAGCACGGAGGCGTAGTTGGTAATATTACCGGAAGTTTTACCCCCCCCGGGATTTGTACCAAGGCAAAGCCCCATCGACCGTGACCACGGAACGCGGCGGTTTTACCCCCCCCGGGATTTGTACCAAGGCAAAGCGATGGCTTGGCGAGGGCGCGGATCGTCTCAGTTTTACCCCCCCCGGGATTTGTACCAAGGCAAAGCGGCATCCCGTCCATCATTCGCGGCATTCTTGTTTTACCCCCCCCGGGATTTGTACCAAGGCAAAGCGCCCTCCCACGGGAGCGGCAGTAGAGGGTCGTTTTACCCCCCCCGGGATTTGTACCAAGGCAAAGCTGTTGTCGTCGTTTGGGGAATCACAACCGGGTTTTACCCCCCCCGGGATTTGTACCAAGGCAACGCAGTTGAAATGCCATCGACCAAATCCCGGGTGGAGCGGAGCGTATGTCAAAGAGCGTGGCGGGTGGCACACGAAGCGCCAACGGACATCGAACTTGGGTATCCATTAGGGAGTGCTGATGGCAAGCGCGAATGTCAGGTTTCCTGGACAATAAGGCTTCATTCTTGTCTAGGGAGAATGGGTTCCGTCGAGGATCAGGTGCCACCAACGGAAATCATTGAGGCCCCGTTGGAGTTGGTTTCATCCAGGACTTGAGAGGCCTACGGGCCTAGCCATCCCGGCTTGGGAGTCTCATTCTGTTCTCGCAGCGCCTGCGTTTCAGTCCCCGGTTCCCGGACTGCGAGGTGCTGCGGGATGGAGGACCGGGCAAGGCCGTCATGGCTCCTTGGCATGGTGAACCTCAAAACAGCAGCAAGAGCGGGTTTCAAGGCACGGATATGGCCGTCCCATCAAGGCAAAGAGGCCCTGTGGAATCCACCCGAGATGTCACCCCTCAGGTGAGGTTGGAATGGGTCGGTGGGGGTTGTAGGCCGGGTGCCCCGTAGGCGTTGGCCAAGAACAGAATTCACGAGACGGGCTCCGGGCTGAATCGACTCCCTGAGACCACTGGGCATGGGTTTCCGTGTATTCCGTGGTTCCACAAACCCCCAGGGTGCCGAGCGGTCGCAAGCGGCGTTGGGACGTCGGTGCCGGGTGCCAGAGGTGCACGCCATGCAGCCATGTGAGGTGCTTCGACTCTGCGAAGATTTGGAAGCACGAAATAACCGAACTCCCCGAAAAGGAGGGCCTTCTTGTGCGCGCCGGTCGTGTCCTTGGGCTCGGGGTTTTCGTGGGTCGTCCGTGGTGCTGGGCATCAACGGATGCATCGATGATGCCATTCAACGTTGACGCCCATGGCCGGGTGCCCTCGCCCGGCGGAAACGTGTCAGGGCCGTCTCGGGTCGGACAGGATCACGTCCGGCGGCGGGATGCCGCTGCCACTCTGCCCGAGAGACGCTGAAAGTGCGGCATTCCTGCCGCCGCGTGAGGCCACGTGGCCTACAGCATGGGCTCCTTGCGCGAGGATTTGGCCCATGTGTCGATGTCGTGAGTGCTGAAGCCGGGAAGGCCTCAACCCATGACGCGGATACCCCATGGTCGCGGTGGACCCCGGCGCCCATCGGGCACGTTGGAGGCGGTGGAAGGGGTTGGAGCGAGGGACGGGAAGGAAGGGAGGCGCAGAAAAAGGCAAGGCGGCATCGGAGCCGCCCTGCTGCGAGTGAAGTGGAGGGAGCCTGGATAGGGCGGGCTATTCGGCCGAGCCCGGTCCGGTCCCGGGACGACCGCGTCGGCCTTGACCGCCTTGGCCGCCCTCGCCGCCGGGCTGGCCTTGCCCGCGGCCTTGGGATTGGGCTTGGCGGGTCATGAGGGCTTCGAGCTCGGCCTTGGTGACGAAGCCGTCCTTGTCGGCGTCGGCGCGGGTGATCATGCCTTGCATGCGTTCGGGCAGTTCGTCCGGGGCGAGCTTGCCGTCGCCGTTCTTGTCCATGGCCATCATTTGGGAGACGCGATCGGAGATGTTGGCGCCGGGGCCGCCGCCGGGGCCGCCGGGGCCGCCGGGGCCGCCACGACCGCCCATGGCAGGCCGGAGTTCCTCGGCGTCGAGTTTTCCGTCGCCGTTCTTGTCCAGCTTCTTGAGCGCGACGGAGGCATTGGAGATTTCGGAAGGGGAGAGCTCGCCGTCCGAGTCGGCGTCGAGTGCCTGCATGACTGGCACCATGCGCATCATGCCGCCGCGACCGCCGGGGCCTGCGGGGCCGCCGGGGCCGCCGGGGCCTCCCTCGCGACCTTCACGGCGAGGGCGGTCCTCGCCGCCGCCCTGTGGGGCGGGTTGCTGGGCGAGGAGGGAGGTTGCGACGAGTGCGGCGGCCCATGGGGCCAAGTGGAAGAGGTTGGTCTTCATGGCAAGATTGACTGAGGGAATGCGGGGGAGGTTACGGGGGGTGGAGGCTCACTGTGCACGGCTCGCCCCCGGATCCCCTCGCAAGCAGGGCGGAATCTTACGACTCACAACCCGGCATGCCTCGGGACGTAGCCTGCCGAGACTCACCGGGCTGTGGCGCGAGGACTTCCCCCTTGCTTGCGCGGGAACCCGGCGCGCGACGCCTTCGGCGTCGTGGGCACGGGGTGCCTTCATGGTCAGGGAGCGTACCCGTCCCCGACCGCCATGGCGGCGGACGGGGTGAAGGCGCGGCCCGGCCAAGGGATGCTCCGCCAAGCTTGCGTTTTTTCCCAGATGGATGCGGCGCGGTGGAATGTAGGCCTCGCCAGCCCCTGTTTTGAGGGGATCTCGCAGAACATGAACGGCATTGGGTTGCCCCGGGAAAGCCATGGGGCGAGGCGTGACGACGGAGCATGGCCGAAGCGTTCCGTGACGGACAAATCACGGGCACGTTCCTTGTTGGAACCAAAAATCCCTCGCGGCGGAACGCGAGTCATTTGTGAGGTGCGATACTCGGATGATTTTTCTGAAAGAATCACAAGGAATCGTCCGAAGACATAATAGATGCCCAAGTTGTGGGCTCTAAAAGATGGTTTTCATTCAACAAAAGGTCGTTGGCATGCGTGGTGCCGTCCTGCGGCGTTTCGTCATGCCCATGCTCGTGACGTGCAGCATGGCAGCCCAGTCGCCGTTCACCTATCAAGGGCGCCTTGCCGACAACTCCCGACCCGCCAACGGCTCCTACGACTTCTCCGTCCGCCTCTTTCCCGCTGCCTCCGGCGGCTCCGCCGTCGCCGGGCCCCTCGCCTTCCCCAACGTCGGCGTCACCAACGGACTCTTCTCCCTCGCGCTCGACTTCGGTCCCGGTGCCTTCGGCGCGGACCCGCGCTGGATCGAGGTCTCCGTCCGCACCAACGCCGCCGCCTCCTACACGGTCCTTGCGCCGCGTCGCCCCGTCACGGCGACCCCGCAGGCGTTGTTCTCCCTGTCGGCCGCGTCCGCCCAGTCCGTGCCGGCGTCGGGCGTCTCCGGCGCGCTCTCCGTCGCCAACCTGCCGCCCCTCACCGTCGATGGCTCCGGCCTGACCAGCCTCAACGGCTCGCAAATCCTATCCGGCACCGTCCCCGATGCCCGCCTCGGCCCCAACATGGCCCGCATCCCCGACGTCCTCACCTCCAGCAACCATCTCTCCGACCGTGTCTATGCGACGCAGGCGGACTTGCAGGCGCAGGTCAACGACCTGTCCAACCGCGTCGCCCAGCTCACCGCCGCGCTCCCGCCGCAGTCGGCGCTCGTGGCGCCGTCGTTGCCGGGCGGGCTGGTGGTGGCGTCGCCGGTGGCGGGCGACCTTGCCCTCGTCTCGCAGGGGTTGGTGCAGTTCGCGGGGTTTGACGCCCCGAGCTGGACCACCGGGTCGGACGTCGGGGCGCCCAGCGCGCGTCACGGGCATGGGTCGGCATGGTCGGGTCGGCAATGGTTCGTGTGGGGCGGGCTGGTGGGCGGGTCGGTCAACAACACCGGCGGCGCGTACGAGCCCGGCAACGACTCATGGACCACGATCTCCCCCGCGAACGCGCCGGCGGCGCGCCGCTTGCATTCCATGGCATGGACGGGGGAACGGCTGCTGGTGTGGGGCGGGCGCGCCGGCGAGCCGCTGAACACGGGCGGGATCTACGACCCCACCAATCGCACATGGGTGCCGATCACGACGACGGGCGCGCCGTCGGCGCGGGAGGGGCAATGCGCGGCATGGACGGGGGCGCGATGGCTTGTTTTCGGGGGGCTCAACTCGGACGGGTTGCTCGGCGACGGGGCGTCGTTCGACCCCTTGGGGAACCTGTGGGACCCGTTGCCGGCCGCGGGCGCGCCGGCGGCACGACGCAACGCCACGGCCACATGGTGCGGGGACCGGGTGATCGTGTTCGGGGGCGAGGGCGAGGGCGGGGAGACGGGCACGGGTGCGATGTTGCCGATGACGGGCGGGGTGACACACGGGGCATGGGCGGCGATTTCAACGGCCGGCGGGCCGTCGGGACGGCAGGGGCACACGGCGGTGT
>CAIYFP010000242.1 GCA_903925515.1 uncultured Verrucomicrobiota bacterium | reverse complement strand
GGCGCCATCCTGGAGATAGACGCGAAGGGCCTTGCGCTCGGTCTTGCGAATGAGGGCCGGGTACACGTTTCCGCCGCGGATGTTCACGAACGAGCCAATGTGGGAAAGGACCTTGGAGAACGCATCGGGACGTTCCCATGCGGCGGTGAACGCGCAGATGCCGCCCGACGACATGCCGGAGATGCCCCGGAGCCGGGGGTCGGAGGAGAGGTTGAGCTGGAAGCGGTTGGTGACGAACGGGAGCAATTCATCGAGGAGGAACCGGGCGTAGTCGGGCCCGAGGCCGTCATATTCGAGGGAGCGGTTGTTGCGTGGGCCCCATGTGGCGGGGTTGGGGGCATGGGTGCCGCGGTGACCGGGGTTGATGAAGACCGCGACCATGACGGGGACATGGCCCCTTGCGATGAGGTTGTCGAGGACCACGGGGACCCGCATGCGGCCGTTGGTGGAAACGTAGGCATGGCCGTCCTGAAAGACCATGAGGCCCGCGGGACGCGTGGCATGGTATTGGGCCGGGATGTAGATCCAGCCCTCCCGCTGGGTGCCCGGGAAGACCTTGGAGTCGGCAAAGGCGAAGGATTCCACGCGGCCGGCGGGCGCGCCGCCGTCGCGTGCGAGTGCCTCGGGCGGGATGGGGTAGTCGTCGGGAACACGAGCGGGCGACTGGGACTGGAGCCGAAGGCCCTGAGTGACGAGCAGGAGCAGGAGGACAAGTGGCTTCATGGTCAACCGAGATGGACCTCTAGGGTCTTGGGGGAGGGGTTGTGCTGGCGATTCGCTCGATGGAGACCGTCGCGGGTGAAACGGAGACGACCTCGGCACCCTCGGCGTTGACGTGCACGACGAGAGCCTTGCCCGGGGTGGCCGCAGGATTGGCGAGGTTGACGTAGGCCTCGACGGATCGGGTGGTGAGTTGCGCCAAGGAGTCGGGCTTGCCGCGAAGCATCACGGTGACCTCGGAGGGCGCGACGCGAAACTGGTCGAGGTCGGACGCGAGGGTGAGGACACGGATGGGAACGCCCGCGAAGGTCCGGTATGCGGGTCCCGAATTGCGATCGACGCCTTGGCGGACGGTGAACCAGACGAGCGTGGCGAGAAGGAGCGCGAAGAGCTTCTGCCAGCGGTTGTGGGACAGGAAGTGGCGCAGCGACATGGGTCAGGTCTCCTTGCCTGCCGTCGGCTGGGGCCACCAGCGTTGGAACCACGAGCGGGGCGACGAGCGCCGGACGAGGACCTGGGTGAGGAAGGCTCGAAGGTTCTCCACGGAGACGTTGCGGGTCAGTTGGCCGCGGTGCGCGAAGCTGACCTGTCCCGTCTCCTCTGAAACGACCACCACGACGGAGTCGGTCTCCTCCGTGAGCCCGATTGCCGCGCGATGCCGCGTGCCGAGCGACCGCTGAAGGTCGTCGCGCTGGGTGAGCGGAAAGATGCAGGCGGCGCGGAGGATGCGGTTGCCTCGGATGATGACCCCGCCGTCATGGATGGCGTTGTTGGGGAAGAAGATGGTCTCGAGCATCTCCGGGGTCGCCTCGCAATCGACGCTGATGCCCGACTCGACGACATCGGAGAGCTGGATGTCCTGCTCGAGTGCGATCAGCGCGCCGATTCGGACGGGCGCAAGACGTTCGACCGTCTCGCAGATCACCTCGATCTTCTCGCGTTCGCGCTGGACGTTGGCGACGAGGGGTAGGTTGCCAACCTGCGCGAGCATGCGCCGGATTTCCGGCTGGAACAGCACGACGATCGCGACCGCAAGGACGGCGAAGAACTGGTTCAGCAGGAGGTTGAGGACCTGGAGGTCGAGGAGGCGGCTGGTCAGGGTGATGGCGAGGAGCACCGCGAGGAAGCCCGTGACGATGGGCGCGCCCCGCGTGCCGCGGAGGAAGACGAAGGCTTGGTAGATGCCCACGGACAGGATGAGGATCTCGAGGACGGGGCGCCATGCCCTGAGCCCCCATGCCACGATCTCGTTCATGGGAGGGGCTCCATGGGCTGGAGGACGGCGAGCATCTTGAGCGCGCGGATGGTCTCCGCGACGTCGTGCGTCCGGATCACGCTGACCCTGCACTGGGCGGCATGCAGGGCGCAGGCCAGGCCGCCGGCGAGCCGGTCAGCCATCTCCGGGGCATGGGTGACGGTCCCGATGAAGCCCTTCCGCGAAACGCCCAGCAACACGGGTTGGCCGAGGCCCACGAAGTCAGGAAGCGCGCGAAGCAAGGCGAGGTTGTGTCCCAAGTCCTTGCCGAAGCCAATGCCGGGGTCGATGGCAACGCATTCAGGGTCGATCCCGAAGCTCGCGAGTTCCGCGACCCTTTCGGCAAGAAAGCCGCGTACCTCGGAAACGACGTCGCGGTAGCTGGGGTTGCGCTGCATGGTGGCGGGTTCGCCTTGCATGTGCATGCAGACGTAGCCGGCGCCGGCATCGCGAACGACCCGCCACATGCCACGCTGGGAGCGCCCGGCCTCGATGTCGTTGACGATCGACGCACCGGCATGGATCGCGGCCATGGCCACCTCCTCGTGGCGGGTGTCGATGGAGATCGGCACCGACACGCCGGAGGCCAGCGCCTCGATGACGGGCATCACGCGGCGTCGTTCCTCCGCCGGGGTGACCGGCACGGCCCCGGGCCTTGTGGATTCGCCGCCGACATCAAGGATGTCCGCGCCCATCGCGACCAACTCCATGGCGCGTTGGATGGCGGCGTCGGCATGGAAGAAGATGTTTCCATCGGAGAAGCTGTCGGGCGTGACGTTGACGACGCCCATGACCATGGGCCTCCCTGCGGTCGTGAGCCGGAAGTTCCTTGCTCGCCATGGACGTCGGGAGTGCACGCCGGGGTAACTCAGTAGGTGGAGCTCGTGGAGGGTGGGACCGTCGAGCGTTGGATCAGTTCGACCTCGTATCCCTCCGGCGCGTCGATGAAGGCAAACCCGCCGGAGCCGTCGGCCTTGTAGATGGGTCCGTCCGAGTAGGCGAGTCCGTGCGACCGAAGGTGCTCGCCGAAGGCAGCGAGGCTATCGACCTCGAAGGCGAGGTGGGTCAGGTCCGCCTGAACCGTGACTGGTCCGCTGGCGGGGAAGGAGCATAGCTCGATGGTTTCCTCGCTGGCGGGTGCCTTGAGGAACACGAGCTCGGAGCCTCGGGGCGACCTGTGGCGACGCACCTCGTCGAGCCCGAGGATGTCCTTGTAGAAGCGAACCGAACGTTCGAGGTCATCGACACGGTAGCGGGTGTGCAAGAGGCGGGAGACGCGCATGGCCTATGGTTTGCGCTGGTCCGCGACGAGGGCAAGGCCGCTTTCGGCCCGGGCAAATCCGCCGGTGAACCGGGGGCAGGGCTTCACCCTGCCTTGGCCTTGCTCCACGAATCCTTGAGCGGAATCGTTCGGTTGAAGACCCGGTGACCGGGGGCCGAAGCCGCATCGAGGCAGAAGTACCCAAGGCGCTCGAACTGGAACCGGTCTGCGGGCACGGCTTCCGCCAACGACGGTTCCAGCCATGCCTGCACCGTCCGCAGCGAATCCGGATTGAGGACCGACTTGAGGTCGCGCCCGTCCTTTTCCGGTTCCTCCTCGGTGAAGAGGCGGTCGTAGAGGTGCACGGTCGCCGGGATGGCGTGGGCGGCCGAGACCCAATGGATCGCGGCCTTGACCTTTCGACCGGCGTTGGGCTGGCCCGTCCGGGTCGTGAGGTCCGCGAAGCACCGAAGCTCCAGGACCGCTCCCGACGCGTCGCGCACGACCTCATCGCACCGGATGATGCATGCGTACTTCAACCGGACCTCACCCCCTGGCCGGAGGCGGAAGTACTTGGGCGGCGGGTTCTCCATGAAGTCCTCGTGCTCGATCCATGCCTCGCGCGTCAGGTGCACGGTGCGATGGCCCGAGGCGGGGTCCTCGGGGTTGTTGACGGCCTCGCACGCCACGGAATCGCCCATCCCGATGTTCGTGAGGACGACCTTGACCGGCCGGAGCACCGCAAGCCGCCGGAGGGCGAGCCGGTTGAGGTCGTCGCGGATGCATTTCTCGAGGACGGCGACGTCGGTGAGGCCGTTGAACTTGGTCACGCCGATTTGGCGGGCGAACTCGCGCAGGGAGGAGGCCGGCACACCGCGCCGGCGCAAGCCCGAGATGGTCGGCATGCGGGGGTCGTCCCACCCCGTGACGACCCGCTCCGCGACGAGCTGCAGGAGCTTTCGCTTGCTCATCACGGTGTAGCCGAGGTTGAGGCGGGCGAACTCGATCTGGCGGGGCAGGGGCCGGGCAAGGTCCAGCGACTTGAGAATCCAGTCGTAGAGCGGGCGGTGAACCTCGAACTCGAGCGTGCAGATCGAATGCGTCACGCCCTCGATGTAGTCGCTCAGGCAATGGGCGAAGTCGTACATCGGGTAGATGCACCACGACTTGCCCGTGTGATGATGCTCGGCGTGGCGTATCCGGTACAAGATGGGGTCCCGTAGCCAAACATTGGGCGAGGCCATGTCGATCCTCGCGCGCAACGTCCGGCTGCCGTCCGGGAATTCGCCCGCCCGCATCCGCCGGAACAAGTCGAGGTTCTCGGCAGCCGTCCGGTTCCTGAAGGGGCTTTCCTTCCCGGGACGGTCCGGCGCGCCGCGGTACTGGTCGGTCTCCTCCGGCGACAGGTCGCAGACGTACGCGAGGCCCTTCTCGACGAGGCGGACGGCGAACTCGAAGAGCTGCGGGAAGTAGTCCGATGCGAAGAAGGGCTCGAGTTGATGGCGGGCCCCCGACCCGGGAATGGCTGCGGCGAGGTGCGTGTCCGGCCTGCCTCCGGCGTCGGCCTGCACGGGCACGGCACCACGGCGCTTGAGCCCGAGCACTTGGTCCGCCCATCCCGCGACGAGCCATCGCACGTCCGCCTCGATGGACTCGACGTATTCCATGTCTTCCTTCGTCGGGTTGGTGTCGTCCATGCGAAGGTTGCACCGCCCATGGTTCTCGCGGGCGATGCCAAAGTTGAGGCAGATGGACTTGGCATGGCCGATATGGAGGTAGCCGTTGGGCTCCGGGGGAAACCGGGTGACGATGGACCGGAGCCCACCCGAGTTGATGTCGTCCGTGACCATGTCGCGGATGAAGTCTGATGGAACGGCGGGCGATGCAGGCGTGTCGGACATATTCAATGCGCGGTCGCATGCTGGGGCGAGGGACGGCCCTTTGCCAGCATGGACCGGCGCCCGATGGACAGCCCGCTGCACCCCAGAATTCGGCCCCCACATGACTTGGAGTGACTGGAAAGGAGGGGTTGGGACGGTCGAACTCAAGGCGCGACGGCACGAGGCCGATCATCGCCGTGACGTACCGGACGGTGCGGAAGCCGCGCGATTGTCGCCTCACGGTCTGGCTGATCCCGCTTGGCGCCTCGGCCTCCCCGTGGGGCACCCGTGTCTTCGGGTAGGCCACGAACCCGTCCCTGCCCTTCCGTATCGTCCGCGACAGCGTGACCCTCTCCGGGATCCGCCAGCGGACTCCCATCCGCACCACCTTTCAGGATCCTCCTCGGCTACCGCCGCGTCCGGTTGCTGCATCAGGCCCCTCCATGCGCCCAGATGATCCGTGAACCGGGCGCAGGCAGTTCCTGAGTGCCCGGTCCTCGCCTCACGCTGCGCCGACGGAGGCTTGAAAAGACGGGTCCTCATGGCGTCTTCCCATGAAACCGACGGTTGGCCGACGGGGCCGGCTTCACTGGACCCATCAACCAAGGGCTGTTTAGGCCCTGATCATGGCGTGAAGAAAAAATCCATGCCGCCTCCTGCACGGATTCCGAGATGCACGCAGCCAGGACTTCCTCACTCCATGCCGCCATGACGCGAAGAATGCGATCTCATGGATGACCATCCCGGGGTTCATGCTCATCCGCCACGACCCCGTGTTGGCGAGCAGACTGCCGCAGCTCGCCCGCATGGGGATCGAGAGATTCCCTTTTCCTTGCGGGGGGATTTGGGCACGGGGGCAGGACGGGTGGCGGATGGGAGTGGCGAACCCCGGGTGGCAAGGCCGAATCACGCGACGAGTTGGCGCGTGACGGGGTGCCGGGGCTGGTCGAGGACCGAGGGGGCGGTTCCCGACTCGACGATGCGGCCGGCGTGCATGACGAGGACGACGTCGGCGCCGTCGCGCGCGAGGCGCAGGTCATGGGTCACAAGGAGCATGGTGGTGCCGCCGTCGGCGAGGTCGCGGAGGACGTCGGCGACCTCGCCGCGGAGCGCAGGGTCGAGCGCGGACGTGGGCTCGTCGAGGAGCAGGACGTCGGGGCGCATGGCCAGGGCGCGCGCGATGGCGACGCGTTGCTGCTGTCCGCCGGAAAGCTGGGAGGGGAAGGACCGGGCACGATGGGCGAGCCCAACGCGTTCGAGCCAGAGGAGGGCGTCGGCCTCCGCCTTGGCACGAGGGAGGTCCCGGACATGGATGGGTGCGGCGGCGACGTTCTGGAGGGCGTCGAGGTGGGGGAAGAGGTTGAATTGCTGGAAGACCATGCCGGCGCGGAGGCGGAGCCTGCGCTGGAGCTCGCGATGGACGGGCCGGGAGCAATCGATGTCGATGTCGCCGACGGTGATGCGGCCGGCGTCGGGGGAGTCGAGCTGGTTGATGCAACGCAGGAGGGTGGACTTGCCGGAGCCGGAGGGGCCCAGCAAGACGACGGACTGGGAGGCTTCGACGCGGAGGGAGACGTCGTCGAGGACGCGTTGCCCGTTGAAGTGCTTGACGAGGTGGTCAACGGCGATCATGGCGAAGGGTGCGCTCGAGTCTCCGGGCGGCGAGGGATGCGGCCCAGCTCATGCCGAGGTAGAGGGAGGCGGTCATGATGCCGAGGCCGAGGTAGTCATGGGTTTCGATGGCATGGATCTGGAACTGCTTGGTGAGCTCGACGAGCGCGATGACGGACACGATCGAGGAGTCCTTGAACATGGCGACGAAGTCGTTGGTGATGGAGGGGAGGGCGACGCGAAAGGCTTGGGGAAGGATGATCCTGCGGAGGGCGACGCGACGTTTCATGCCGAGGGCGAGGGCGGCCTCGGACTGGGAGCGGGGCACGGACATGATTCCCGCGCGGTGGTTCTCGGCCTCGGAGGCGGCGTAGTTGAGGCCGAGCGCAAGGACGGCGGCGACGCCGGCGGGGAGGCGGATGCCGAGTTCCTGGGAGAGCCCGTAGTAGATGAGGTAGATCTGGAGAAGGAGCGGGGTGCCCCGGAAGACCTCGACGTAGGTGTTTGCGAGCCATGGGAGGGGACGCGGCCCATAGAGGCGCATGAGGGCAAGGACGAGCCCGAGGGAAACGGCGAGGGCCATGCCGCCGCAGGTGACCCAGACGGTGGTGACGGCCGCACGAGCAAGCTCGGGCAGGATGAGGCGCGACTCGCGCCATGCGGAGCGCGCCGGGATGGGTGCGTCCGATGCGGCGGGCTTCCACGAGGCGAGCCGTTCCTGCTCGGGGCCCCAGAGGCCATAGGACGCATAGATCTGGCGGAGGGAACCGTCGGCAAGGAGGGACTCGAGGGCGTCATTGACCTTGGCGAGGAGCCGGGGTTCGCCCGGGGGCACTGCGGCGGCATAGAAGCCGTGGTCGAAGGGAGGGCCCGCCCTGCGGAGCCGCGGGTTGCCGCGCAGGTTGACCTCGACGATGGGCGAGTCGGCAAGGACGGCGTCGATGCGGCCTACCTCGAGGTCCTTGAAGTAGTTGACGTTGTCCTGGTAGATGCGGATGTCGGAATGCTTCTGGCGTTGGAGCAGGCGTTGCGACGCGGTGCCGGACAGGACCCCGACGGGGCGTCCGGCGAGCGAGGCGATGGATTCGTGGGCGGAGTCGTCGGCCCGGACGACCAGCTGCTGGGCGAAGACGAAGTAGGGCCGCGACATGGCGACCTTGGAGAGGTTTTCCGGGGTACGTTCGAGGCCCGCGATGACCACTTCGAAGTTGCCGCCTTGCAGGAGGGCGGGGACGAGCATGTCCCAGTTGTTCTGGACGAAATGCGGGGCCAGGCCCATGCGGCCGGCGAGGGCGGAGGCAAGGTCGGCCTCGAAGCCCGCGAGCCGGGAGGGATCCTCCGGCGGGTGGAAGAGGTAGGGCGCGCCGCCCTCGGCGTCGTTGGCCCAGCGCAGGGTTTTTTGCGCGAGGATTGCATCCCAACCGTCGGCCCGGGAAGGCGTCGGTGCCGTCATGGCGAGGGCGGTGCACGCGAGCATCCACGCGGCCGCGAAGTGGCGGTGGAGGATCCATGGCGAGGCGGGCCGGGGCATCCCGGGCTCCTGCGCGGCGAACGGCCGGGCATGGGGAAATCCCCGGGATGAAGCAGGCGTCTCCGGCATGGCGGCGTGGGGCTAGTGAAGTGTGGCGTGGGCTGCCGGGTCAAGGATGGGGCGACTTCAAGGGCGGCGCGCGGGTGCCTTCAAGGCATGGGTTTCCCGCCGGGCTTGGAGTCAGGCCCGGAGTTGGCGGGGACCCGGACGTGCGACCAGTCTGGAACGCCGATGATGGGCAACGCGAATGCGAAGGCCTCGTCGCGACCCGGCGTGTCGGCCATGCGAAACACCTCATGGATGGGCTTGGGGGATTCGGGGTCGGCGATGGAGCCGGGCCGGCGACGCCAGAGGCCAAGGTTCAGGCCGCCCTCGTCCCGATGATCGACATGTCGATGGAGGATGAAGGCGTCGATGCCTGGGAGGGAATCCACCTTGTGCCATGCGTAGGCGTAGGCGGCGGCCTGCAATTGGTCGCCGCGGGGGGTTCCGTCGGAGTGGAATCCCTGCTCGGAAAGCAGGATGCGGCGCGGCTGGCGATTCCATGTGAGTTCGGGCCGCGCGAGGTAGGTGGTGAGGACTTCGAGGTTCTTGAAAGTGATGCGGGGCGAGGTCGGGGCGGGGAACGCGGACGTGTCCTTCCATGTGGCGGCCTTGAAGAGGTCCTCGGGGTAGGGGTGGTAGGCGACGTGCCATGGGAAGTCGCCTTCGAGCCGTGCGGTGCGTGCGAAGTCGTCGATCAGGCGTCGCCCGGGGATCGCGCGGAGCGGGGCGTTGCCGTAGGTGAGGTTCCAGTGGTGGTCGAGGGACAGATGGACGCGGATGGACGACGTCACGCGTGCGGCGGCGGCATGGATGAGGCGAACGGAGCGAAGGTAGTCCTTGATGAAGATGCTGGCGGGGACTTCGCCCATGTTGGCCCAGTGCCAGTGCGCGGTGACCTCGTTGCCGACGATGAGGTGGGCGACCTGGCCATGGGGCGAGCCCGGGCGCGAAAAGCGATGGCACAGGAACTCGACCGCGGCCTGGAGCCAGCGCGCGCCGTCCTCGGTGACGGGGTTGAAGGCGCCGAGGCGATTGGGGGCACGCGAGTCGTAGCGCGGATGAAGCCAGATGGCGTCTCGGGCCGGGTCGCCCGAGGCGTACGCGAGGAGGATGAGGGTGACGGCGGCGCCCGAATCCGACAGGGGCTTGACCGGCAGGGCGTCGATGGCGGCGCGGTCGAAGCCATGACGCCTGCCGGCGACGATCCACTCGTAGGAATCTGGGCGGCCCTCGGGGTCCATGAGGGAGGTCAAGTTGACGTTGAGCGCGGCATGGCGGACGCCGAGGGCGACGGCGTCCTCCGTCATTTGGACTTGGAGCCCCTTCTTGCTGGAGGGCCGGGGTGGCGGGGCTGCGGGCGGCGCGATGGCTTCGAGTTGGCCCGCGTGATGGACCGGGCCAGCCGGGCGCCATCCGTGCACGGGGTGTGCCTCGATGGCGACGAAGCCGGACAGGACGCGATCGCGTTGGCCTTCGGCGGCGGGTGCCATGCGGGGAACGATCCAGCCCGAGGCCCCGGCCGGGGAGCCGACCGCCCCGAGGCTTCCGCGGGAAACGTCCGAAAGCTGCTGGTGTGGCAGGACCTCCATGACCTGAAACGGCGCGCGAACGTTGCCGACGGCGAGGCGGAGGGAATCGGCGACGACCTTGGCGTCATGGACGCCCCGGCCGCCGGCCGGGGAGACGCGGAGCCATGCGAGCTGGGCGCGACCCTCGGTTCCCGGAGGGTCGATCCGCAACCGCATGGGCACGGCGGATGGCGGGAGCGAAAGGCAGACGTCGGTCCATTGGTCCCGGGGGCAATGGAAGTGCACGGAGTCCGCCTCGGAGGCCGCGCCTTCAAACCAGAAGAGCTGGGCCCAGCCCCCGGTTTGGGAGCGCAGCCTCAGCTCGACCATGAGGTTGACGTGGGGAGGCACATGGAGGGGAGGGCTGGTGAAGAAGGGGTCCGGGCCGCGGATGATGACCCCGAGGCCGTTGGTGGTGACGGGCGCGAAGGCGACGTCGTGGGATGCCATCCACTCATGGCGTGTGGCGTGGAGGGTGAAGTCGAAGTCGGGCGGGACGGCATGCAGGGCAAGGAACGCCGGCGTCATGGCGACGGCGCGAGCGACGAAGGCGGGCAGGAGAGCGAGGCGCATGCGGGAGGGGTTACCGGGAGGTGCCATGGTGAAACAAGTCCTACCTGCCGGCCCGTGTAACCGGCAGGGAGGTGCGGCGTAGCCCTCCCTGACTGTTATGCAAACAAAACCAACCAGTTCGAGTTCGACACCCACACCCCCACGACGTCCTGCACCGGGACGTCCGCCCGTTGCGAGCGCGGGGCCCGAGGGGGCCCGAAGGGAGGGGCAACCCACGCCGGCCAGCCCGGTGGCCACCTATTGGCTGACGCTGCGGCTGGCCGATGCGATGCCGAAGGAGCGAATGACGGAAATCAAGGAGCAGGCGGCGGCGATCGCGGAGGAGGAGGGCGGGGACGACGCGGCGAAGAAGCGTACGCTGGCAAGGCTGATCGAGGAGGAGATGAACCGTTGGCACGGGGATTGTTGGCTTCGGGACGACGAGGTGGCGCGGACGGTGGTCGCCGCATTGCAGGCCGGGCACGGCCGCAAGTACACGCTTCGGGCATGGTGCCTGCTTCCGAACCATTTGCAGGTAGTGTTCAGCGTGGCCGAGGGCGTGGATGCGGGCGCGGTCGTGCGCGAATGGAGCAACTACACGACCCGGCAGGTGAACATCCTCGTGGGCAGGGAGGGCGAGGTTTTCTGGGAAAAGATGCCCTACCTCAAGGCATGCATGGACGACGCGGAGGTGCTGAAGCGGGTTCGCGGCGTGGAGTTCCGGCCGGTGAACGGAGGCCTTTGCCAGCGGCCGCGTGACTGGAAGTGGAGCAGCGCCCGGCAGTCCGGGGCGGGCAACGGCGCCGCGCGTGGGGATGCGGGGCGGACGACGCCGGGCGGCCGGACGGGCACGGCCAAGCCGACACGTCCGGCCGATGGAACGGCGGAGGACGAAGGCGAGCGCGACCCGTTTGCCTGACGAGCGGGTTCAGGGCTTGGGTGCGGCGTCCAGGCGCCGCACCCAAATGTTGCGGTAGCGAACGGGGTTGCCGTGGTCCTGCAACACGATGGGGCCCTTGGGGGCGACCCCGGAGAACTTGGCGGCGGTGGTGGATCCGCCGGGGATGGGGATGTGGTCCTGCACGAGGACGCCGTTGTGCAGGACGGTGAACGAGCCGGGCAGGACCTTGCCGTCGAGACCGGGCTTGGGTGCATGGAAGACGATGTCGTAGGTTTGCCACTCGCCCGGCTTGCGGCTGGCGTTCACGAGCGGAACGGAATGGCCATAGAAGGAGGCGGCCTGGCCATTGGCGTAGGTGGGGTTTTGGTAGGAGTCGAGCACCTGGATCTCGTAGCGGCCTTGAAAGTATACGCCGCTGTTGCCCCGGCCTTGGCCCTCCCCCTTCACCTCGGCCGGGCTTGCCCATTCGATGTGGAGCTGGATGTCTCCGAACTCCTCCCGGGTCATGAGGTCGCCGCCCGAGACCTGCATGGCGCCGTCCAGAAGCTTCCACTTGGGGTCGCCGCCGTTGCCCGCCTTCCATGCCGCCATGTCCTTGCCGTCGAACAAGACGATGGCGTCCGAAGGTGCCGGGGCGTTGTGCGAGAAGGCTTGCCCGGGCGTGACGACGGGAGGCGCGGATGGAGCGGCCTTGTCGGCCGCGATCAAGGCAGGGGCGACGACGAGGGCGGGGAGGCACAACAAGCGGTGGAACATGGGCGCGATGGAAGCCGTGTCGGCGCCGGGATGCAACGAGGAAGCCGCGAGGGCTGTCGGACGTCTGCGGATGCCATGGGAAAGGCTTCCTTGGGGCGGGCTGGCGGGGATTTGAAGGCTTGCGGGCGAGGGTTGGCGGGCGCAGCGTGCCCCAACGAGACGAGTCCATGCCCCTTTACGAATACGAGCTTTGCGACGGCGACTGCGCGGCATGCGGAGGCCGGTTCACGTTGCGGCGGCCCGTGACGGCACCGGCCTTGAATGCGTGTCCCGCATGCCGGCGGCCCATTCGCAAGGTGATTTCCTCGTTCAACACGCCCTCGATCATGAAGCCGTTGTCGATCACGGACGCCAAGAGGGCGGGCTTCACCGTGCTCAAGCGCACGTCCAAGGGCGAATACGAGCGGCAATGAGGCTTTCGGGGGCACCTGTTTCCTTACATTCCAACCCACATCTCCCATGAGCGACCTGCAGTTCCTCCAATCCGTGCTCAAGAAGACGGCGGCGCGTGCCCGAATGGTGGGCGCATGGCGCGGGTTGTGGCGGGGGTTGCTCGTCGGTGGCGCGGTCTATCTGGCGTGCCTTGCGACCTTCAAGCTTGCGCCCGTGCCGGCCGCCGTGATGGACGCGGGATTGTGGCTTGGAGCCGCATGCGTGGCCGTGGGCATTGTCGCCGGGGCGATGCGCGGCCTGACTCCGGAGGAGGCCGCACGGTTCCTTGACCTTCGCGCAGGCCTCAAGGAACGGCTTGCGACGGCCATGGAAATGGCACGGAAGGGCGAGGGTGGACGTTGGTCGGAGCTGGTGATGGCGGACGCGAGCGCGGCGGCGCGCGGTGTCGAGCCCTCCCGGGTTCTCCCGATGCGGATGCCGTCGTTCTCGCGTTGGGTGGTGGCGGTGCTGGCGTTGGGTGCGGGGGCGGGATTCGCGCCGGAGCTGCGTAGCCGCGGCCATGCGATGGCGTCTCAGGATGCGGCGGTGATCAAGGACACGGGCCGCAACCTCGTCCAGGTCACCAAGCGCCAGGTTTCCGAGCGCCCGCCCGCCATGGATCCCACGCGCAAGGCCATCGAGGACGTCCAGCAGCTCGGCGAGCGGTTGCAGTCGGCCAAGCTCACCCGCGACGACGCCTTGCGGGACATCGCGAAGGCGACCGAGCAGATGAGGCAGCAGGCGCTGGACCTTGCCAAGAACCCGGCCCTGCGACGTTTGGAGAAGGCGGCGCGCAACTCGGGAAGCAACAGCCGGGAGACGGCGTCCTCGTTGCAGCAAAAGATGGACGCGTTGTCCAAGGCGCTCGGGGACAAGGCGGCGAAGGGCGAGGCGCTCAAGGATTTGCAGAGGGAGTTGGACAAGCTCAGGGAGGAGGCCAAGGGCCTTGCGGAGAAGAAGGGCGCGGCGGCCGAGGAGGCCCGCCAGCAGCTTGCCAAGTCGTTGTCCGAGCTGTCCCGTCAGGCGGACGGGATGGACGCAGCGCTGGAGAAAAACCTCGCGGACGCCGCCGAGGCGTTGCGCAACATGAACGTGGACCAGTTCATGAAGGACCTTGGGATGGCGGAGCGCGAGCTCGACAAGCTGGCGGACATGGCCAAGCAGATGGCGCAGATGCAGGCGCAGGCGGACCGGTTGGGCAAGGACTTGGCGGAGCAGTTGCAGAACGGCCAAGCAGAGGCGGCTGCCGACACGCTTCGCAAGATGATCGAGCAGATGCAGATGGGGAACATCTCTGGCCAGCAGCTCCAGAAGATCGCCCAGGAGGCCGCCAAGGCCGCCAAGGCGGGCGACCAGTACGGCAAGGTGGGCGAGCTGCTTCGCAAGGCCGCCCAGAAGACCCAGTCCGGCGACAAGAAGGAGGGCGCCGAGAACCTCGCCCAGGCCGAGAAGGAGCTGAAGGAACTCATGGAGCAGATGGGCGATGCCCAGGCCATGATGTCCGCCCTCCAAAGCCTGCAAAAGGCCGGCATGTGCGTGGGCAACGGCCAGTGCTGGGGCAACGGCAAGCCCGGCTCGTCCACCGCCAGCAGCAAGGGCAGCAAGGGCGGCAAGGGCGTGGGCACATGGTCCGAGAACGACGCATGGTCGATGCCCGACGAGATTTCCGACTTGTGGGACAACTCGGGCATCAACCGTCCGGACCAAGCCGGGCGCGGCAACACCGAACGCGACATCAACACGCCCGACACCTTGGTGCCGACCAAGGTCAAGGGGCAGATGCAGCCGGGAGGGCCGATGCCATCGATCACGCTCAAGGGCGTGAGCATCAAGGGCGAAAGCCGGGTGCAGTATGCCGAGGCGTTGGCCACGGCGCAGTCCGAGGCGCAGGCCGCACTCAGCCAAGAGCAGGTGCCCAAGGCCTACAAGAACGCCGTGCGCGACTACTTCGACGACATCAAGAAGTAGGCCGGGCGTGTCAGGGCAAGGGCGCGGCATGGGGCGATCAACACCGCGGGGCGCGGGGGCCGGGGAGGGGAATTCGGCCGAGGTCGGGTTTGGCGGCGGAGGAGGGCTGGAGTTCATCGGGGGGGGGGATGGAATTGCGGCCGAGGACAGCCGCGGTCCCAGGGGGCGGCCGGGGACGGCCGCGGTCCCAGGGGGCGGCGGCGGTCCCGGGGGGCGACGATCGCGCGCCATCCCCATCATGGTGGGCATCGTCATGGTCGTCTTCCTGGTGCTGGCGGGATGTGGTGGGCGCGAGGGTTCCGTGGTGACGATGTACTGCTCGCAGGACCAGCCGTTCGCCGAGGGGATCCTTGCCGACTTCACGCGCGAGACGGGAATCGGGGTGCGGGCGGTGTATGACAGCGAGGCGACGAAGACGGTGGGCCTTGCGAATCGGTTGCTTGCGGAGAAGGCAAGCCCGCGGGCAGACCTGTTCTGGAGCAACGAGGAGATGCGCGTCCGGCAACTCGCCCGGGCAGGCGTGTTCGGGCCCCATGCCATCCGGGCGGGTGGGGCGGCGTGGGAGACGTTTGGGAGGCGCACGCGACGCTTGGTGGTGATGGCCTCCATGCCCGGGCCCGACCGGCCTCGTTCGTTGAGAGAGTTGGTGGAACCGCGTTGGAAGGGCCGGGTCTCGCTGGCCTTGCCGTTTTTCGGGACGACTTCCACCCACTTTCACGCGCTCCGGGCGCGGTGGGGCCGGGAGCGATTTGAGTCATGGTGTCGGGCGCTCGTGGCCAACCAACCCTTCCTGGAGGATGGCAACTCGGCGGTGGTGCGCCGCGTCGGGAGAGGCGAGGCATGGGTTGGGTTGACGGACTCCGACGACATCCGGGTGGCGCGTGCCGGCGGGTTGTCGGTGGAGGCATTGGACGTGGAGGAGGACATGATCGCCATCCCAAACGCGGTGGCGTTGGTGGGCCCGGCCCCGGCGGATTCCCTGGCGCGGCGCCTAGCTGGTTACTTGACGTCTGAAGCGGTGCGCGAGCGCTTGGTTGGAGCTGGGGCGTTGGACGCGGCAACGGGGTGGGAATGGGGCGGGTTCGAGCCGGATTGGGACGTGGTGTTGCGGGACTTGGTCCCGGCGACCCGATGGATGGAGGAGACGTTCCGTCGATGAATGCCTTGTGGAACACCGCGTGGGTGATGGTGCTGGCGGGGGGCCTGGCCTGGGTGGCGGGCCTGGCCTGGGTGCTTGCATGGCTGGGGATGGGACGTCGCGGGAGGACGCTTTGGGTGGGCGCGGCCGTGGCGACGTTGGCGATGCCTTCCTTCCTGGTGGCCAACGTGTGGCTGGAGCTGTCGGCGGGATGGCGATTGGAATGGGGCGGGGAGCGGTCGGCGACGGCGATGTTGCCCTGGGCGGCGTTGGTGTTGGCATCCCTGACATGGCCCTTGCCGGCATTGTTGGCGCTGGGGGGGGGCGGTCGGGTGTCCGGGGAGTTGCTGGACGCGATGCCGGGGCTGCGCGGCTGGGCCTTGATGCGTTGGGTGGCGTGGCCGGCCGCAGCGGGCGGGCTGGGGACGGGCGCGGTTGTGGCGATGGCCATGGCGGCCTCGAACTTCGCGATCCCGACCTTGTTCCAGGTGCGGGTGTTGCCGGAGCTGATCTGGGTGCGGTTCAACAGCGAGCTCGACGTCGGGGCGGCATGGCGTGCTGGCCTGCCGTTGTTGGGAATGAGCGCGGCGGCCTTGGGGTTGGCGCGGGGAAGGGCCGGGACATGGACATGGTCCGGGTCGGGGAGCCGGTCCGAGGCGTCGGTTTGGCGTGGGCGCATGGGCGGGTGGTGGTGGGCGGGCGTGTTGGCGTCGATGGGGGTGATCGGGGTGAGCGTGGTCCTGCCGTTGGCGCGGCTGGTGTTCGCGGAGCGGACATGGTCGGAGTGGGTGCCGGCGATGCGTGCGGGTGCCGGAGCGTTGGGGACGTCGGCGGGCATGGCCTTGGGCGTGACGTTGGCCTGCTCGGCGGCGGGGCTGGGGCTGGCGTCGTGGCGTGGCGCGACGCGGTGGCGGGCGTTGGCGTGGGTGGCGTTCCTGGTGCCGGGAATCCTCTGGGCCACGCCGTGGGTTCCATGGCTGGCGCGGCCCTCGATGCGGGCCTTGGCGGACACGGCGTGGGTGCCGTGGGGGCTGATGACGTTGCGCTACGTCGCGTTGGGGTGGACGGCATCGGCGTTGGCGCTGGCGGCGTCGGACCGGACGGCGTGGGAGGCGTTGCGGGTGTGCGGGGCGGGGCGTTGGGAGGCGTGGAGGCGGGCGCTATGGCCGCAGGTGCGGCCGGCGTGGGCGGGCGCGGCGACGGCGACGTTTGTGCTGACGTTGTGGGACGTGGAAACGGTGGTGCTGGTGATGCCGCCGGGGATGGAGACGGCGGCGTTGCGGGTGTTCAACCTGTTGCACTACGGGCATTCGGGGCAGGTGAACGCGCTGTGCCTGGCGTTGATCATGCTGGCGCTGGCGACGGTCGCGGCGGGCGGTTGGCTGATGCGTGCGGGGCCGGCGGGGGGACGGATCCTGGGCTGGGTTGGGCTGGCGTGGATGGCATGCGCCGGGCTGACGGGCTGTTCCGACGAGGGCAAGGCGTCTCGCATGGCGGTCGAGTCGGTGGTCTTCGAGGCGGCGGAGGTGATTGGGGGGCGAGGCGTGGGGCCGGGTCAGTTCAACAAGCCGCGTTCGTTGGCGTGCGACCGGGAGGACAACCTGTACGTGGCGGACGTGACGGGGCGCATCCAGAAGTTCGACCGGGAGGGCCGGTTCCTGAGGCAATGGCAGATGCCGGTGACGGACCTTGGGAAGCCGAAGGGGATGGGGCTGGACCCGGAGGGACGGGTGCTGGTGGTGGAGCCGCACTACATGCGGGTGAACCACTTCGACGGGGAGGGCCGGTTGTCGTTGCAGTGGGGCACGCGGGGCACGAACGCGGGCTCCTTCATCCTGCCGCGGTCCGTGGCCGTGAACAGCCGCGGGGAATATTTCCTGAGCGAGTACACGGTGGTGGACCGGGTGCAGCGATTTGACCCGCGGCGGGAGGGCGGCGCGCCGGCGTTTGCGTTGGCGTGGGGCGAGCCCGGGGACAAGCCGGGCCAGTTCAACCGGGCGGAGGGGATCGCGGTGGGGCCGGACGACACGGTGTACGTGGCCGACTCGTGCAACCACCGCGTCCAGGTGTTCGATCGCGAGGGCAAGTTCTTGCGCCAACAAGGGAGGGCGGGCTCCAATCCGGGCGAGTTCAGCTATCCCTACGACGTGCGCGTGGACGATTCGGGCCTTCAATACGTGTGTGAGTTTGGCAACAGCCGGGTGACCGTGCTGGATGCCGCGGGCGGCCTTGTGGAGGTCGTGGGCGGGCCGGGGGCGGCGCCGGGTCGGTTTGCGAACCCGTGGTCGGTGGCGCTGGACTCGAGGGGAAACCTGTACGTGGCGGACAGCCAGAATCACCGGGTGCAGAAGCTGGTGCGACGGCGCGGCAAGGGGGCGGGCCGATGAACGTGCAGTTCACGCACCCTGCCTGGCTGTGGCTGCTGGCGCCGACGTTGGCATGGACGGCATGGCTGGCATGGCGCTCGGACGCGTCGTTGTCGCCATGGCGCAGGTGGGCGTCGTCGCTGCTGCGCGCGTTGCTGGTGGTCCTGCTGGTGGCGGCCGTGGCGGGGTTCCAGTGGAAGCGGCCGCAGGAGGGCATGAACGCGTTCTTCATGCTGGATCGCTCGGACTCGGTGCCGTCGGGGCAGCAGGAGCAGGCGCGCGAGACGGCCAACCGCTGGGCGAAGGACAAGCGCAAGGAGGACCAAGGCGCATTCTTGGTGTTCGGGACGGACGCCGCGCTGGAGACGACGATGGCGGACGTGGCGGCGGCCGAGAAGATCCAGGCGGTGGTGGCGTCGGACCGGACGGACATCGCGGGCGCGATCCGGCTGGCAACGGCGGCCTTCCCGGAGAACGGACAGAAGCGGCTGGTGCTGCTTTCGGATGGCAACGAGAACGTGGGGGACGCGGCCGGGGCGTTGCTGGCGACGCGTCCGTTGGGGGTGACGTTGGACGTGGTGCCCTTGGGCGCGGAGCGCGGGGGGGACGTCTCGGTGCAGCGCCTCGTGATCCCGTCCAACCTCAAGAAGGGGCAAACCTTCGAGGCGAAGATCTTTGCGACGTCGGACAAGGCGCAGGCCGCGACGGTGCGGTTGTTTCGGAACGACCAGCTGCTGGGCGAGCAGAAGGTGGACCTGGAGGCGGGCAAGAACCTGTTCAGCTTCCCGCAGAAGCTGGTGGACCCGGGGTTCTACTCGTACCAGGTGCAGGTCGAGGTCGCCGGCGACGCCGTGGCGCAGAACAACCGCGCGTCGGGCTTTGCCAACGTGCGGGGCGACCCGCGCGTGTTGCTGGTGTCGGCGGACCCCGCGCAGGACGCGAACCTTGCTGCCGCGTTGCGGTCCGGGGAGCTGGACGTGCGCGCGGGGGACGTGTCGGCGATGCCCTCGACGTTGGCGGAGATGCAGAGCTACGACGTGTTGTTCCTCTCGAACGTCTCGGCGGGGGACCTTGGGCCGGAGTTGATGCGGCTGGTGGAGGGCGCGGTGCGCGACTTCGGGATCGGGCTGGTGTGCATCGGGGGCGACAACGCGTTCGCCGCGGGCGGGTACCGGAACACGCCGCTGGAGGCGACGCTGCCGGTGGACATGGAGCTGAGCTCCAAGAAGGTGCTGCCGTCGGGGGCGTTGGTGCTGTTGATGCACGGGATGGAATTTGGCAACGGCAACCAAGTAAGCCGTGACATCGCCATCGCGGCGCTGGACTCGCTGGGGCCTCGCGACGAGATGGGGGTGTTGCTCTGGGACGGCACGGAGCGATGGCTGTTCGACTTGCAGAAGGTGGGGGACAAGACGCCGTTGGCGCGCCAGATCGCGGGCATGAACCAAGGGGACCTGCCGAGCT
Source organism: uncultured Verrucomicrobiota bacterium (assembly GCA_903925515.1). Lineage (GTDB taxonomy): Bacteria > Verrucomicrobiota > Verrucomicrobiia > Limisphaerales > UBA9464 > UBA6176. Next base: position 4,771 of record CAIYFP010000242.1, on the reverse strand, counting down.
TCCAGGGCCTGATGCAGATGGGGAGCGACGCGCTGAAGAAGAGCACGGCGAACCTCAAGCACATGATCGTGTTCAGCGACGGCGACCCGAACGCGCCCACGGACGCGTTGATGAAGGAGCTGACGGACCAGAAGGTGACGGTGAGCACGGTCATGATCGGGGGGCATGTCCAGCCCACGACGATGGAGAAGATCGCCGACCTCGGGCGCGGGCGCTTCTACGACGTGAAGTCGCCGGCGCAGCTCCCGCAGATCTTCATCAAGGAGGCGGCGGTCATCCTGAAGTCGGCCATCTTCGAGGAGCCCTTCCGCCCGCAGTTGGCGATGGCGAGCGAGCCGACGCGTGGGATCGCGGCGGGCGAGTTCCCCGTGTTGCGGGGATACGTGGCGACGACCGCGAAGCCGAGGGCGGAGGTGCCGGTCGTGTCGGAGAAGGGCGACCCGATCCTGGCGCACTGGCAGTACGGCCTAGGCCGGGCGGTGGCGTTCACGTCGGACGCGAAGTCCAAGTGGGCGCAGGACTGGCTTGGGTGGGGGAAGTACCGGCAGTTTTGGACGCAGACGGCGAAGTGGGCGCTGAGGCGGGTGGAGGCGGCGGAGTTCAACGCGCAGGTGAGCGTCGATGCGGGGCAGGGGCACCTCTCGGTGGAGGCGTTGGACCGCGAGGGAAACTTCCGGAACTTCCTTCGGCTGCGGACAAGCGTGATCAGCCCGCGCGGAGGCCGCCAGGAGGTGATCCTTGAGCAGGCGGGCCCGGGGCGTTACGAGGCGAAGTTCGACACGCGCGAGGTGGGCTCGTACCTGCTGAACCTCCAGGACCTCGACGAGCAGGGGAAGCTGCGGGGCTCGCAGGTGCTGGGGGCGAGCGTGAACTACTCCCCGGAGTTTGATGCCTCGGGGCCCAACCTGCCGTTGCTGCGGCGCCTTGCGGAGCTGGGCGGCGGCAAGTTGCTCGACCCGGTGACCGAGAACCCCTTCAAGATCGGGAGGCTGCGGACGTTCCAGCCACGCGACCTTTGGGACCTCCTGCTCAAGGCGGTCGTGTGCCTGTTCATCCTCGACGTGGGGCTGCGCCGGGTGGACATCGACCGCGAGGAATGGGCGCGCTGGCTGGACCGCAACCTTGCGCGATTCGGCCTCGGCGGCGGGCGGCGGGCGGCGGGGTCGCAGGAGGCGATGTCGGCGTTGCTGGCGAGGAAGAGCGAGGTCCGTTCCCGGCAGGCCGAGCGGGCCGAACCCGTCGTGGTGGTCGCGTCGGCGAGGCCAAGGGAGGACCTGTTCAACCCCAGGCAAGTGCCCGCCTCGACGGAAGCGGGCACCGGCGCCTCCAGCGGTTCGAGTTCCGACGCGCCGCCATCGTCGGCCGGGCCGGTGGCGGGGCAGGGGAAGGAAACGTCCGAGGGCACGAGCCGCCTGCTGGAGGCCAAGCGCCGGGCGCAACGGAAGCGTTGAGGCCGCGAGGGGCGAGCTCGTCCTTGTGTGGGCATGCGCGGGGAGAGGTTAGGGACCAGGGCGGGGCGATGCCCTCGTTGCCCGAAAGCCGAGGGCTTTCTGGCGTCGTTTCCCATCCCTTTGTGGTGTGGGGTGATCCGGGAAAGCCATGGGGCGAGGCGTGCGGGCGGAGCCCGCCCTCAGCAGTCTGTGAGGGGCGAATCACGAAGCCCCGGTGCTTTCATGGGGCCACCCGAGGCGCCGCGGATTGCCTCGCGCGCCACGTCGTCGCTCGCCCCAAGTTGGACGCGTTGGACTTGAAAGGGGGACGTTGCATTTGGGGACACGGGGATGCGCATGCGGGCAACCCGTGCCCTTGCGCCGACGCATGGCACGCAGCGGCGGGCTTGGTGCCGAACCGGGAGACCCAAGAACTTTTCTTCCCCATGCTGGCCGCGTTCCATGGGAGGGTGGCATGGCGGCTCAGGCGGTGCGGCGGGCGGCGAGGTAGGCCTGGACGATGTCCTTCTTGGAAAGGCTGGTGAAGGAGAGGTTCATGCCATTGAGGAAGGAAAAGTCCATGCGCTGAAAGGTCTCCTCGACCCATGGCCGGAGTGCCTTCACAAACCATTGGCTGCCCATGGTGACGTCATGGACGGGCCGGGGCCGGAAGGATGAGCCGACCTGCGGGATGGCGAAGTCGAAGTCCGATCGGAGCCGGGCCAACTCGGCCGGGGTCACGCGGGAAAGGTGGGCGTGACGCAGGATGAAGTCCTGGTGGTCGCCCGCGCGCAGGATGATGTCCCGGGGATGGTCGCGTCGTTCCCAGACCTGGAACACCGCCTTGATCCGCACCGGGGTGTTGTCGGGGCGCCGGAACGTGTCGCAATCCTCCTGGTGGACGAGGTGGAACTGGCGGTCGATGCGGTTGAGGAAGGTGTCCTTGCGAAACGACCGGGGCAGGATGAAGGCGACGACCCGGCTGAATTGGCAGGCCCGATCCATGAACGCCACGGCGAGCTTGGCGCGTTGTCCGAAGGGTGGGTTGCCCACGGTGAGGATGTCGTCGCATGGAAGGGGCGGGGTCCAGCGGAGGAAGTCGGCCCTGAGGATGCCGGGTGCGGCGGGGTGGAGGTCGATGCCGAGCCGCGTGGCGGGCGGGAGCCACTGGAGGAAGGCGCCGTCGCCGGCCGAGGGCTCGAGGGCCAGCGGGAAGGACGCGACGGGATGGATGGAGTCGAGGGCGTCCACGCAACGGCGCGCCAGGGCGTGGTCCGTGTAGAACTGCTCGTGGACGACGATGCGCTTGGCGCGGGGCATAGGGCCGTCGAGGGGGTGCGCCTCACTTCCCCCCGGCGCGGTCGATGAAGACGTCCACCTGTTGGCCGACGTAGGCGGGGAAGGCGGGGCGGTCGAGGGCGTAGATGACCTGAAGGACGCGGGTATCGACGCGCTCGAGGGAGTCGCCGGTGAGGCTGCGCTTGGGGACGACAAAGGGCTCGACGCGGACGAAGCGGAGGGGGAAGGAACGGTCGGCATGGCCCTTGAGGCTTCCGACGGCGGGTGCGCCGGGGTGGACGAGCACGGCGTTCTGCTCGTCGATCTCGGCCCGGACCTGGAGGGTCTTGGTGTTGCCGAGGAGGATGAGGGGCTCGGCGAGGGCGGCGGCGGGGGCGAACTCGCCCTCGCGAATGTTGACCTGCAGGATGGAGCCGTCGCGCGGGGCGCGGACGCTGAGGACTGCGAGCTCGGTCTGGACGAGGGCGAGCTGGGCCTTGATTGCGGCGACCTTGGCCTCGGAGGCGGCGGCCCGGGCCATGGCTCCGTTGAGGGCGAACTGGCGGCGGGAAAGCTCGTCCTTGGAGGCCACGCGGTCGCGTTCGAGCCGGACGAGGCGCTCGAGCTGGTCGGATTGGTCGGCGACAAGGTTTTGATCGACGGCGAGCTCGGCGCGCGCGGAGGCGAGCTGGGCCTCGGTGGCGGCGACGCGCGCGGCGGCCTCGCGATCGTCGAGCTGGAGGAGGGGATCCCCGGCGCGGACGTCTTGGGCGACCCGGACGTGGACGCGGCTGACGACAGCGGGGCGAGGGGCGGCAACCTTCACGTTTTCGCCCGTGGACTCGATGAGGCCCGTTGCGGCGACCTTGCCGGCGAACGGGGAACGGGGAGGCTCGGAGACGGGGCCGGGGTCTGCGGGGCGTGCGGATTGGCGCCGAACGAGGAGGAATGCCGCGGCGACGCCAAGGATGGCGAGGTAGAAGGAGGGTTTGCGGAACATGGCGATGGGGAAGGACGAAGGATGAGGGATGAAGGGCGATGCGGAAGCCTGTGGCTAGTGATGGGAGGCGATGAAGTCCTGGAGGGCGACGCCTTGATGGACGGCGGCGACGCGTCCGTCCTCCATCTCGGTGAGGCGGTCGGCGTAGGCGTAGGTGCGCGGGTCGTGGGTGACGATGACGACGCAGCGGCCCGGGGAGCGCGCGGCGGTGGCAAGGAGTTCCATGATTTGGTGGCCGGTCTCGCGGTCGAGGGCGGATGTGGGCTCGTCGGCGATGAGGAGCGGGGGCTCATGGACGAGGGCGCGGGCGATGGCGACGCGCTGTTGCTGGCCGCCGGAGAGCTGGGTGGGGCGCTTGCGCTCGCGACCGGCGAGGCCGAGCTGCCGAAGGAGCTCGGCGGCGCGTTCCTCGGAGGCGCGGCGTGGGTGGCCGTTGAGCAGGAGGGGGACGGAGACGTTCTCGACGAGGTCGAGGGTGGGGATGAGGTTGAACTGCTGGAAGATGAAGCCGATGTGGCGTCGGCGGAACTCGGTGACCTTGGGCCGGGGCAGGTCGTTGAGGCGGGTGCCAAGGACCGAGACGTCGCCGGCGTCCCATGCGAGCGTGCCGGCGGCGACGGAGAGGAGGGTGGTCTTGCCGCAGCCGGAGGGTCCCACGAGAAGGTGGAGCTCGCCGAGGGAGGCGGAGAATGAGGCGTCCTTGAGGGCGAGGGTGCGGGCGTCGCCGGAGCCGAAGGCCTTGGAGACGTTGGAGAGCTGGATGGCCTCGGGCATGGGGCGCGGGGAAGGGGAAGAGCTCACGGGGAAGGGGGGAGGGCGAGAATCAGCCGCGGAAGACGATGGCGGGCTCGAGCCTTGCGACCTTCCGGATGCCGAGGAGGGCTGCGAGGAAGCAGATCACGAGGATTGCGAGGAGGGTGCGGAGGATGGCGGCGGGCTGGAGGAGGAAGGGGGGCTGGCCGCCGGAGCCGACGGTGAAGCCGAACAGGGCGGTGAGGCCGAGGCCGATGCCGTAGCCGACGAGGCCGACGGTGAAGGCCTGGAGGAGGAGCATGGCGGAGAG